>NZ_SZVX01000009.1:0-212524 GCF_007210685.1 Dickeya sp. ws52 | reverse complement strand
TCAGAAGTGAAACGCCGTAGCGCCGATGGTAGTGTGGGGTCTCCCCATGCGAGAGTAGGGAACTGCCAGGCATCAAATTGTGGTGTAAGAGAAAACCGGTTATCGGATTGACTCCTCTGATAACATACAGAATCGGTGGTGCGGTAGTTCAGTCGGTTAGAATACCGGCCTGTCACGCCGGGGGTCGCGGGTTCGAGTCCCGTCCGCACCGCCACCCTATTTAGGGGCGTAGTTCAATTGGTAGAGCACCGGTCTCCAAAACCGGGTGTTGGGAGTTCGAGCCTCTCCGCCCCTGCCAAACAAATTAAACCCTTCACGGTAACGTGAAGGGTTTTTTTTCGTCCATTGATTTTTCATTCCACCTATTCCCATTTGGGCGCACATGCCAACAATGCCTTTTCAGGCAGCATAAATAGCTGATCTGTTTTCAGTAAGATCAGTACTGAAATATAAGATCCCTGTGTGTTTTATGATGGTACTGGTTTTTGTGGGGATGTTAGGGTTATCGATCTTCCGAAAGTCCGTAGGACTTTCAGGTAGATCGTTGAGCGCATCAACGTTAAGAGGCTATGTTGAGAGGAGTTTTCAGTAGCTGTTTAATCAATTCCTGTTGATCGCTATTTTCAAGCCAGACAGCATAGCAGGGCCGGACTATCGTGTTAGCTTCAGAAATTAAGAGGAGCTCGGGATAATGCTGCGACCATTCGCTGGGGAGAAACGCACAACCACCAATAGAAGACATCAATTGGCGTGTCAGGTGTGCGGAGGATGTTGTGAGCGATGGCGCCTGATCACTCGGTAGCCAAGGCGTTTCATGCTGGTGAAAGTCTGCCCCCCACTCCAGTCTGATATAGGGTCTTTCTTCGGTTACTGTATTGTTGGCTGACGCGAATAAAGACAAAGAAAAGTTTCCTAATAACTGACAGGAAAGTTCGTCCATCTTCGGTGATTCTGTGGTTATCAGTAAATCCAGTTGACGCTCATGCAGTTGCTTAATCAGCGTTTGCCGCAACGCAATTCTTGCTTCTAGCTGCAATAGCGGCCGTTGCTGATAGAGTTCATTTAACCAAGGGGTCAGAAATGCTTCCCAAAGCGAAGCTGTAGCGCCTATAGAGAGCTGACTATGCTGCTGAGAGCGTGCGACTTCTTTCTTGGCAATTTGCCAGGTACCAATGAGGCTTTCAGCATAGGGCAGCAGGCGTTCACCCGCAGGCGTCAGGCGAATATTGTTGCGGTGTCGAGTGAACAGATTGGCGCCCAATTGGTTTTCTAACTGTCTGATGCGGAAACTCACTGCTGATTGTGTCAAATACAATGATTCGGCCGCCCGGCCGAAGTGTCTGGTCCGGCTGACTTCCAGAAAGGTTTTCAGTAAGTCGGTATCCATGCTTTTCTCCAAAAATTTTTTGTCGTCATGATTTAAATGTTTTGTTTTACAGGAAGTCAAGCCTATCTAATACTCCGCGCCATAAACGGCACGACCATATGAGAATTAGGAGCGTGTAAGATGGCGGAAAGCTTCTCAACAACTAGTCGTTTTTTTGATAACAGATTTTATCCACGTGGTTTTTCCAGGCATGGTGACTTTACGATTAAAGAAGCTCAACTGCTGGAACGTTATGGACATGCATTTAACGAACTTGATTCGGGTAAGCGCCATCCGGTGACGGAAGAAGAAACCCAGTTTGTTGCTGTATGCCGTGGTGAGCGTGCTGCACAGACCGAATTGGAAAAAATCTGGGCGAAGTATACCAGTCGTATTCGTCGTCCCAAACGCTTCCATACGCTGTCTGGCGGCAAGCCGCAAATGGACGCGGTGGAAGAGTACACGGAAAGCGATGATTAATCTGAATGGGGCTTCGGCCCCATTTTCATATCTGCTGTTCGTTACCGAAGATAAACGTAGATTCATGCCAGACTTTTATGTAACTGAATTAATAGACGGTCCATACAGCGGTAACTGAGTGCTTCGGATAAATGAGCTCGACGTATCTGTTCTTCTCCTCCCAGATCAGCAATCGTACGTGAGACTTTTAGTATGCGGTGCCAGGCTCTGACGGATAGCCCCAGTTTACTCATCACCTCTTCCAGATAGACGGCATCTTCATTCTTTAGCCTACAATGGCTGGCGATATCATCCGATTTCATCTGTGCGTTGATTCTGCCGACGCGATCCAGTTGTCGTTTTCTGGCCTCAAAAACCCGTTCCCTCACGGTCGCGCTATCCTCACCGATACGTGTTTGCTGTTGAAGAATACCCGGCGGCAGCAATGGTACCTCGATGGATAAATCAAAACGATCCAGAAATGGGCCCGAGAGCCGGTTGAGATAACGCAGGATTTGTTGTGCTGGCATACGGTTGTGGATGCCCTGATAGTGGCCTGATGGGCTAGGATTCATGGCTGCGACTAACTGAAAACGTGCAGGATAACAGACCTTGGCGCGGGTGCGTGAAATCACTATCTCGCCGGACTCCAGTGGTTCACGCAGTGAATCCAGTACTCGCCGTTCAAATTCCGGCAGTTCATCCAGAAATAATACGCCGTTATGTGCCAAAGATATTTCGCCTGGTTTGGGCAGCACACCGCCACCGACCAGCGCCGTAATAGAGGCGGTATGATGAGGGGAACGGAACGGCCGTTTACGCCACTGTGAAAGGCCTGAATGAATATCAATCAGGCTATTAATGGCGGCGCTCTCTAACGCTTCGTCGTCGTTAAGTTCAGGCAACAAGCCGGATAAACGGCTGGCCAGCATGGTTTTGCCGGTTCCCGGTGGGCCGAGTAATAGCAAATTATGTCCGCCTGCGGCGGCAATCTCCAACGCACGTTTCGCTTGTTCCTGCCCTATTATCTCTTTCAAATCCGATGCTGGCGTGTGGGGGGGAGCGTTGTAGGCGATGTTATCGCCACGCAGTAGGGTGGCTTCACCTTGCAGAAAAGCGCAAACCTGCAATAGATGATTAGCGAGAAAGGTATCTCCATGAGGAACCAGTGTCATCTCCATTTTATTGTCTTCCGGAAGAATCAGGCTCCGACCTACTTTCTGCGCTTCCAGTGCTGCTGGAATTGCGCCATGAACGCCTCTTAGGCTACCTGACAGCCCGAGTTCGCCGAGGAATTCATATTGCGCTAGTTTTTCGCCGGCAATCTGTTCTGACGCCGCCAGAATAGCCAACGCGATGGGAAGATCATAGCGCCCTCCCTCTTTAGGTAGATCCGCCGGTGCCAGATTGACGGTAATGCGTTTGGCTGGAAAGGTAAAACCGCAGTTGATCAAGGCACTGCGTACCCGATCTCGGGCCTCTTTAACCGTCGTTTCTGGTAGGCCGACCAGCGTCAGTGCCGGTAGGCCATTACTGATATGCACTTCAATCGAGACTTCCGGTGCCTGCATACCGATAGTGGCTCGCGTATAGGTCACTGCCAATGTCATGACTCATTCCTCCCTGTAGCGTCGGCATCATGCCTGTTCGAGCGTTTTGCCACACGGCGGAGATGGTCATTTTGTGAGACGTTGTCATAAAACAATCTGCTCTTTCAGGTGGGATTCATAAAATTGTGTGTGCTCTTCCATTCGTTGTTGAGGAATTGTTACAAGGAGACGGTGTTCGCAACAGATTTATGCCGGGTACAGCATTGCCGAATTCTTGGGATAGGCGTATTTAACAAATATTTAAAGTCTCATCTGCGATTTTCACATCGCCTTACCGACTGCGGCATTGCCTGCCGTTCAGCCTGCTAATGACATGTTATTGTCTTTACTATCAGGGTTAAACATTATGTTCGGTTGGACTTCCCTGCAGCGTAATGCCGCGATTGCCAGCTTTTTGAGCTGGGCGCTGGATGCATTCGATTTCTTCATTCTGGTTTTCCTGCTTAGTGAACTTGCCCATGCCTTTTCCGTCAGCATGGAGCAGATTTCTCTGGCTATTCTATTGACGCTCGCCGTACGCCCTGTCGGGGCGCTGTTGTTAGGACGGTTAGCGGAGACGTTTGGCCGTAAGCCGGTTTTGATGGCGAACATTGTGCTGTTCTCGCTGTTTGAGCTGTTATCCGCCACAGCGCCGAACATCATCGTATTCCTGCTGTTGAGAATGCTGTATGGCGTCGCCATGGGGGGCGTCTGGGGTGTGGCCTCTTCACTGGCGATGGAAACCATTCCGGATCGCTCCAGAGGATTGATGTCAGGCATTTTTCAGGCCGGATACCCGTTTGGTTATTTGCTGGCGGCGGTGGTTTACGGATTGTTATTTGATCAAGTCGGCTGGCGCGGCATGTTTATCATTGGTGCCGTTCCTATCCTGTTACTGCCGTTTATTTATTTCTGTGTAGAAGAATCACCGGTATGGCGGGCCGCGAGGATTCGTAAGGAAAGTACGGCGTTGTTGCCGGTGTTAAAAACACACTGGAAGCTCTGCGTTTATCTGGTGGTGTTAATGACGTCGTTCAACTTCTTCAGTCACGGTACGCAGGATCTGTATCCGGCGTTTTTAAAAATCCAGCATGGTTTTGACGCGAAAACAGTCAGTATGATCGCTATTAGCTACAATATTGCTGCGATTATCGGTGGTATCTTTTTCGGGACATTGTCGGAGCGCATTGGTCGCAAGAAAGCCATTATCGCGGCTGCGTTACTGGCATTGCCGGTTATTCCGTTGTGGGCATTCTCGCAGGGGCCTTGGATGCTGGGGCTGGGCGCGTTTTTGATTCAGTTCATGGTGCAAGGTGCCTGGGGTGTCATTCCCACCTTACTGAATGAACTGGTGCCGGACAATACGCGAGCCGTACTCCCTGGCTTTGTCTACCAGCTCGGCAACCTGATTGCATCGAGCAATGCTACGCTTCAGGCGAGCATTGCTGAAGCGCATAACCATAACTATGCGATGGCTATGGCGGCGGTGGCCGGTATAGTAGCCATCGTGATCGCGGCGTTGGCGGCATTTGCCGATAGCGGTTGGGTGACAAAAAAAACCAACCTGGATATGTCGTAGATTAGTAACTGAATAATAAGTTTTTTTGTGATGTTACTCGGTTTGTTGACCCGATAATCACGGAAAAAAAAGTTGTCACAGTACGGCTTACTGTGATAACTCTGTAAGTATTCGTTCGACAATAGATTAATGAACAACCTGAAATGAAAGCCTTCAACCTGGTGATTAGCCTAGTCGTGATTAGCGTGGTGGTGATTATTATCCCACCGTGCGGGGCAGCACTTGGACGAAGAATGGCTTAAAAATCAAGGCCGAATTCAAGAAAACCCCCGCACCGAAAGGTCGGGGGTTTTTTTATGGGCCGGTAATGGCAACAAGGGAGCAAAACATGCCGAGTAGCATAAAATCCTGTTTTCCTCAGGCAGAGTCGGGGAAATAACTATGAATGGTGCACAGTGGGTGGTACAAGCGTTGCGGGCGCAGGGAGTGGAGACCGTATTCGGTTATCCTGGTGGCGCAATCATGCCGGTCTATGATGCGTTGTATGACGGTGGCGTGGAACATCTGCTCTGCCGTCATGAGCAGGGGGCTGCCATGGCCGCCATCGGTTATGCTCGTTCTACCGGCAAGGTCGGGGTTTGTATCGCGACATCCGGCCCCGGCGCGACCAACCTGATTACCGGTCTGGCGGATGCCTTGCTGGATTCGGTTCCCATTGTGGCGATTACCGGGCAGGTTGGCTCCGCGTTGATCGGAACCGATGCGTTCCAGGAAATCGATGTGCTCGGCCTGTCGCTGGCCTGCACCAAACACAGTTTTCTGGTTGAGTCTATCGACTCATTACCGGAAATCATGGCGGAAGCGTTTGCCGTGGCGCGCAGTGGGCGTCCCGGCCCGGTATTGATCGACATTCCCAAGGATATCCAACTGGCTGAGGGGGATTTCTCTCCCTGTTTTATGCCGGTAGATGATGCCATGCCTTTTTCGATCCAGCAGGTCACAGAAGCGCGGGCGATGCTGGCGCAGGCGAAAAAACCGGTGCTGTACATCGGTGGCGGGGTAGGAATGGCGCAGGCGGTTCCGGCGCTGCGTACCTTTATCGAGACGACCCGAATTCCCGCTGTGGCGACCCTGAAAGGGTTGGGGGCGGTGGAGAACGACTACCCGTACTATCTCGGCATGATCGGTATGCACGGCACCCGTGCGGCTAACCTGATGGTACAGGAATGCGATTTATTGGTTGCCGTCGGCGCGCGTTTTGATGACCGCGTGACCGGCAAGCTGAGCGCGTTTGCGCCCCATGCCAGTGTAATCCACATGGATATCGACCCGGCGGAACTGAACAAACTGCGTCAGGCGCACGTGGCGTTGCGTGGTGATCTGAATCAGTTGCTGCCGGCGCTGCAACAGCCGCTGAATATCGCCGACTGGCGTCAGCAGGCCGCGATGATGAGAGCCGAATATGAATGGCGCTATGACCACCCAGGCGAGGCTATTTACGCGCCGGCGTTGCTCCGTACCTTGGCGGATCGTATGCCGGCTGAGACGGTGATCACCACCGATGTCGGCCAGCACCAAATGTGGGCCGCTCAGCATATGCACTTCACCCGCCCGGAAAATTTCATCACCTCAAGCGGGCTCGGCACCATGGGGTTTGGCGTGCCGGCAGCGGTTGGCGCACAGGTGGCGCGTCCTGACGATACCGTAATCTGTATTTCCGGTGACGGCTCTTTCATGATGAATGTGCAGGAGCTCGGCACCATCAAACGAAAACGTCTGCCGCTGAAGATAGTCTTGCTGGACAATCAGCGGCTGGGTATGGTTCGACAATGGCAGCAACTGTTTTTCGACGAACGCTACAGTGAAACCAACCTCTCCGATAACCCCGATTTCCTGATGCTGGCCAGCGCCTTCGGCATTCCCGGCCGGCAAATCACCCGTAAAGACCAGATTGACTCCGCCCTGGATGCGCTGCTGAACAGCGAAGGCCCTTATCTGCTGCATGTTTCCATCGACGAGAATGAGAATGTCTGGCCGCTGGTGCCACCCGGCGCCGGCAATGAAACCATGCTGGATAAGACAGAATAGTTGGATAAGACAGAATAGTTCGATAACACAGAATAATGGCAGGAGACTTGCCCATGACACATCATCAGCTTTCCATTCAGGCCCGCTATCGCCCTGAAGTTCTGGAGCGCGTATTGCGCGTGGCCCGCCACCGCGGCTTTCAGGTGTGCGCCATGAATATGACGCAGGCGAACAGTGACGATCAGGTACAAATTGACATGACGGTTGCCAGTCACAGACCCGTGGATTTATTGTCAACCCAATTAAGCAAACTGCTGGACATCGCCTGTGTGGAGATCCAGCCGCTCACATCACAACAAATACGTGCCTGACGGCATCGGTAAGGAAAGCAATAATGACGAAGAAAGCAGACTATATTTGGTTCAATGGCGAGATGGTTCCCTGGGCGGACGCCAAAGTGCATGTGATGTCCCACGCTTTGCACTACGGTACGTCGGTGTTTGAGGGGGTTCGTTGCTACAGTTCCCATAAAGGTCCGGTGGTGTTTCGTCACCGCGAACACATGCAGCGTCTGCATGATTCAGCCAAAATTTACCGTATGCCGATCTCCTACAGCGTTGATGAGCTGATGGAAGCCTGCCGCGAAACGCTGCGTCGCAATAATCTGACCAGCGCTTATATCCGTCCGCTGGTATTTGTCGGCGATGTCGGCATGGGGGTTAACCCGCCGGTTGGTTACAATACCGATGTGATTATCGCTGCGTTCCCGTGGGGTGCGTATCTGGGTGAAGAGGCGCTGGATCAGGGCATCGACGCGATGGTGTCGTCCTGGAACCGTGTTGCGGCCAACACCATTCCGACGGCGGCTAAAGCAGGCGGTAATTATCTGTCCTCCTTGTTGGTGGGCAGCGAAGCGCGCCGTCATGGTTATCAGGAAGGGATCGCGCTGGATGTGAATGGTTATGTCTCCGAAGGCGCAGGCGAAAACCTGTTTGAAGTAAAAGAAGGCGTGATTTTCACCCCGCCGTTTACTTCCGCCGCACTGCCGGGCATTACCCGCGATGCCATCATCAAGCTGGCAAAAGACAAAGGCTTTGAAGTGCGCGAACAAGTGCTGTCGCGCGAATCGTTGTATCTGGCGGATGAAGTATTCATGTCCGGCACCGCGGCGGAAATCACCCCGGTTCGCAGCGTGGACGGCATTCAGGTCGGTATCGGCAAGTGCGGCCCGGTCACCAAACAGTTACAACAGGCGTTCTTTGGCCTGTTCACTGGTGAGACGGAAGACAAATGGGGTTGGCTGGACCCGATAAACCGTTAATCGATCAATATCAGACTTTTTTCCGGTGGCGTGCCGCCACCGGGCTACCCGTTTAAACTGGAGTAATCAGAGTATGCCTAAGTACCGTTCAGCCACCACCACGCATGGTCGTAATATGGCTGGAGCGCGAGCCCTGTGGCGCGCCACCGGGATGACCGACGCCGATTTCGGCAAGCCCATCATCGCCGTGGTGAACTCGTTCACACAATTCGTACCCGGACACGTTCACCTGCGCGATCTGGGTAAACTGGTCGCCGAGCAGATTGAAGCCGCCGGCGGCGTCGCGAAGGAATTCAATACCATCGCGGTGGATGACGGCATCGCCATGGGGCATGGCGGTATGCTCTATTCCCTGCCGTCCCGCGAGCTGATCGCCGACTCGGTGGAGTACATGGTCAACGCGCACTGTGCGGACGCCATGGTGTGCATCTCCAACTGCGACAAGATAACCCCAGGGATGCTGATGGCGTCGCTGCGCCTGAATATTCCGGTGATTTTCGTCTCCGGCGGCCCGATGGAGGCCGGGAAGACCAAACTCTCCAATCAGCTCATCAAGCTGGATCTGGTGGATGCCATGATTCAGGGCGCCAACCCGAACGTCAGCGATGCCGACAGCGATCAGATTGAGCGCTCCGCCTGCCCGACCTGCGGTTCCTGTTCCGGCATGTTCACCGCCAACTCCATGAACTGCCTGACCGAAGCGCTGGGCTTATCCCAACCGGGCAACGGCTCGCTGCTGGCGACCCATGCCGACCGCAAACAGCTGTTCCTCAATGCGGGTAAACGCATCGTTGAACTGACCAAGCGTTACTACGAACAGGATGACGCCAGCGCGTTGCCGCGCAATATCGCCACCAAGGCGGCGTTTGAAAACGCCATGACGCTGGATATCGCCATGGGCGGCTCCACCAATACCGTGCTGCACCTGCTGGCATCGGCGCAGGAAGCGGAAGTGGACTTCACCATGGACGACATCGATCGCCTGTCGCGTAAAGTACCGCAGTTGTGCAAAGTGGCGCCGAGCACCCAGAAATACCACATGGAAGACGTGCATCGCGCCGGCGGCGTGATCGGCATTCTGGGCGAGCTGGATCGCGCCGGCCTGCTGAATAAAAACGTGAAAAACGTACTGGGCCTGACCCTGCCGGAAACGCTGTCCGCCTATGATGTGATGCTCACACAAGATGACGAAGTGAAAAAGATGTTTGCCGCCGGCCCGGCGGGCATTCGCACCACGCAGGCGTTCTCGCAGGACTGCCGCTGGGAGTCGCTGGACACCGATCGTCAGGAAGGCTGCATCCGCTCTCGCGAACATGCTTACAGTCAGGATGGCGGTCTGGCGGTGCTGTACGGCAATCTGGCGCAAGACGGCTGTATCGTGAAAACCGCCGGCGTAGACGAAGGCAGCCTGGTGTTCCGCGGCCCGGCCAAGGTCTATGAAAGCCAGGATGATGCGGTAGACGCGATTCTGGGCGGTCGGGTGCAGGCCGGCGACGTGGTGGTGATTCGCTACGAAGGCCCGAAAGGCGGCCCCGGTATGCAGGAAATGCTCTATCCGACCAGCTTCCTGAAGTCGATGGGGTTGGGCAAAGCCTGTGCGCTAATCACCGATGGCCGCTTCTCCGGCGGCACCTCCGGCCTGTCCATCGGCCATGCGTCGCCGGAAGCGGCGAATGGCGGCACTATCGGTCTGGTACAGGATGGCGACATGATTGCTATCGACATTCCTAAACGCAGCATCGCGCTGGACGTGAGCGACGACGAGCTGGCCCGTCGTCGCGAGCAGGAGCTGGCGCGCGGCGATGCCGCCTGGACGCCGAAAAACCGTAATCGTCAGGTTTCCTTTGCGCTGCGCGCTTACGCCAGCCTGGCTACCAGCGCCGACAAAGGCGCTGTCCGAGACAAGAGCAAGCTGGGAGGCTAAACGCCATGGCTGTATCACAACCTCTTCCCGCCGAACCCGGCGGAGCGGAGTACCTGCGCGCGGTGTTGCGCGCGCCGGTGTACGAAGTGGCGCAGGTCACGCCGTTGGAACCGATGGACAAACTGTCTTCGCGGCTGGGTAACGTCATTCTGGTTAAGCGTGAGGATCGTCAGCCGGTGCACAGCTTCAAGCTGCGCGGCGCTTACGCCATGATGGCGAGTCTCAGCAACGAGCAGAAATCGCACGGTGTGGTGACGGCCTCGGCCGGTAACCACGCGCAAGGCGTGGCGCTGTCCGCCAGCCGCCTCGGCATTCGCGCGTTAATCGTGATGCCGGTCGCCACCGCGGACATCAAGGTCGATGCGGTGCGCGATTTCGGCGGCGAAGTGTTGTTGCACGGCGCCAACTTTGATGAAGCCAAAGCCAAAGCCATCGAACTGTCGCAACAGCAGCACATGACCTTTGTGCCGCCGTTCGACCACCCGGCGGTCATCGCCGGGCAGGGGACGCTGGCGATGGAGCTGCTGCAACAGGATGCGCATCTGGACCGCGTATTCGTGCCGGTGGGCGGCGGCGGGCTGGCGGCGGGCGTGGCGGTGTTGATCAAGCAGTTGATGCCGCAGATCCAGGTGATCGGCGTCGAAGCGGAAGATTCCGCCTGCCTGCGGGCAGCGTTGGATGCCGGCCAGCCGGTGGATTTGCCGCGCGTCGGGCTGTTTGCCGAAGGGGTGGCGGTGAAACGCATCGGTAACGAAACCTTCCGTCTGTGCCTGGAGTATCTGGACGATGTCATCACCGTCGACAGCGACGCTATCTGCGCGGCGGTCAAAGATCTGTTCGAGGATGTTCGTGCGATTGCCGAGCCGTCCGGGGCGCTGGCGCTGGCCGGGATGAAAAAATACATCCAGCAGCACAATATTCAGGGCGAACGGTTGGCGCATATTCTGTCCGGCGCTAACGTCAACTTCCACGGGCTGCGTTACGTCTCCGAACGCTGTGAGTTGGGTGAACAACGTGAAGCGCTGATGGCGGTGACGATTCCGGAACAGAAGGGCAGTTTCCTCAAGTTCTGCCAGTTGCTGGGCGGGCGTTCCGTCACCGAGTTCAACTACCGTTACGCGGATGCCGACAACGCCTGTATTTTTGTCGGCGTACGGCTGACGCGCGGCAACGTCGAACGTCATGAGATTCTGGCGGAGTTGCAGGCGGGCGGCTATCAGGTGGTGGATCTGTCCGACGACGAGATGGCGAAACTGCATGTGCGTTACATGGTCGGTGGCCGACCGTCCAAACCGCTGAAAGAACGGTTGTACAGCTTCGAATTTCCGGAATCGCCGGGCGCGTTGCTGAAGTTCCTCAATACGCTGGGAACGTACTGGAATATCTCGTTGTTCCATTATCGCAGCCACGGCACCGACTTTGGTCGGGTGCTGGCGGCTTTCGAACGTACGGAGCATGACCCGGCGTTCGAGCAACATTTGCAGGCGTTGGGGTACGAGTGCCACGACGAGACGCAGAATCCGGCGTTTAGGTTCTTCCTGCAAGGCTAAATCAGTAAGTTGCGCCGAATGCGCCCGACGGTGTTACGCCGCCGGGCGCATTTTATTTTAGGGCGTGCTGCGGTAGGCTTGATGTCTCATCAGTCAGGGACACACATCATGGCAACGGGATTTAACGGTTTTTCACCGCAGACGCTGACGTTTTTGCAGCAGGTACGTCAGCAGGACAGTAAAGAATGGTTTGAAGATCACCGGCAAACGTATGAAGACCAATTGTTGACGCCGTTTCGGGCGCTGGTTGATACGCTGTCCATCGCCATGCTGCAAATTGACGACCATTTTGAAACCAAACCGGCGGTGGGCAAAACCTTATCCCGTATTCACCGCGATACCCGCTTTTCCCATGATAAATCCCGCTATCGCGACAAGATGTGGTTCACCTTTAAACGCGTTCACAAAGACTGGACGGATGCGCCAACCTACTTTTTCGAGCTGACGCCGACTGACTGGCGCTACGGGTTGGGGTATTACAGCGCCAGCCGCACCACCATGGAGCTGTTCCGGCAGACGCTGCGCGATAACCCGCCGGGTTTTCTGAAGGTGGCAGCCTGCCTGGGGCGCGAGTTTGAACTGGTGGGTGAGAGTTACAAACGGCCGCTGATTAAAGAGCAACCCGCGGAACTGGCAACCTGGTACAACCGTAAATCGTTTGCGGTCATGGCCACCCGGCAGGATCAGGCGCCGCTGTTTAGCGGTGAACTGGCGTCGGTGCTGGCGAAAGGTTTTACCCGGCTGGAGCCGCTGTACCATTATCTGATGAAGATCGAAACGATGAAGAAAGCGGCGGAACCTGAAAAAGTCAGCCCCGCCTTTTTGGATGAGAAGTGGTTTAGCCGCTGAGGGTTATTTCCCCTTTGCCATCAAATAATCAAACAGATAGCTTTCACCGGCGGCGTCAAACACGGTGATTTGCAACTGCCGGTTATCCACGCAGGTTAACAACAGTTTTTTCTGACCGCCGAAGCTGCTTTCCGTCTGGCCGATGGCTTGCGTGTCGGTCATCTGGCGGGCGCTGAGCGTGATGTCATCCAGTTTATTGGCATAACGAAACGCCACCGAGCCGGTACCGGTAATATCGCCGTCTTCGGTATTCAGCGTCAGGTTGACCAGATGATATGGCGCTTTCTGATCGTACATTTCTTTGAAGTAATCGCTGAGCTCGTCGTATTCCTGAGTGGATAGCTGCAGGTAGTACTCGTAGCTGTAGTCGCCGTCAAAGCAACCGCTGCGACGTGACCGGGCGATCGGGTCCGGCAGGGGATGCTGGGTGACGTCGTTCAGGTAGCGCAGGCGAGTAAGCTGCTGCTGGTAGCTCTGGCGCAGGCACTCTTCATCCCGACAGGTATTACGGCTGGATAGCCAACTGCGCTGAAACTGGGTCAGGATTTTCTCCTGAGCGACGCGTTCGGGATTGCCGGTGAGAAACGCGCGTGACTTCTGCCACTCTTTCGCCAGCTCGTCATCCAACTGGCTGAGCGCCGGTGTCTGGCAAATCAGTTTTTCCTGCGCCGAGCTGGCTTGCTGGCAAGGAAAACTGGCGGCCAGCGCCGGGAGCGCACTGCCCCCCACAACCAATGGCAGCAGCCACGTAGCGAGCAATCGTTTCATCATTTTTCCTGTAAGGTTTCCCAAAATGCTGCGATCAACGGGGAGCTAAGGTGTTTTTTCTGTACGCAGACGCCCAATTCGAACGGCTCCATCGCCTGTGCTTCTAATATTGATACACGATTACGCACCGGTTCCGGGCTGTTTTCAAGTACCACATCAGGAATCAATGCGATACCGCAGCCCAGTGCGACCATCGACACCATCGCTTCGTGTCCGGAGACAGTGGCGTAAATGGGCGGATTGGTAATGTGTTGACGACGAAACCAGACGTCGATTCTTTTCCGCACCGGGCCGTGCTCCGGCAGAATAAACGGAATTTTCGACCAGTCCGGATGTGGCTGCAACGCCTGCGTTTGTACCGGGCAGGGCAGTGCCGGAATGATCAGCACCAGCGGTACCTTGCCGATAGGCATGAAATCGACGCTGGTCGGCAGCGTTTCCGGGTGGCCGGCGATGCCGAGATCCGCTTCGTTGGACTGCACTTTATCCAGCGCGTCGGCGGCATCCCCCGTGGTCAGTTTGATTTCCACCAGCGGGTGTCGCGCCCGGAAACGGTCGAGAATCGGCGGCAAGTGGCTATAGGCGGCGGTCACCGAGCAAAATAGCCGTAGTTCGCCGCTGAGCGACTGGCCTTGCTGCTGTAAAATCAGGCGCAACTGCTGGTATTGCAGCAGGGTTTGCTGCGCGAAGGTTTTCAGGTGCTCGCCGGCATCGGTCAGGCGCACGGTACGGTTGTCGCGCAGAAACAGCGCCTGACCGATGTCCTCTTCCAGCCGCTGAATTTGGCGCGACAGCGTGGAGGGGCTGATGTGCATCGCTTTGGCGGTGCGGCCGAAGTGGCGGCTTTCCACCAGATGCAAAAACAGTTTCAGATCCCGTAAGTCCATGCGCGCAGTGTCTCGTTTTAGTGTTGCAATTCTTGCAATATGACGTTGTTAATATATCAATTTAAGCAATGTATTTCCTGTCATATCATAATGACATTCTGATGGCGGTGGTTATCGCCGTCCCGAACATAAAGCCAATGCAAACACAATATCAAATGGAGCACGCCTCATGGCCAATTACTTCAATACACTGAACCTGCGTCAGCAGCTGGCGCAATTAGGCAAATGCCGTTTCATGAACCGCGACGAATTCGCGGATGAAGCCAGCTACCTGAAAGGCAAGAAAGTGGTCATCGTGGGATGTGGCGCTCAGGGGCTGAACCAGGGTTTGAACATGCGCGATTCCGGCCTGGATATCGCCTACGCCCTGCGTGCCGAAGCCATCGCCGAAAAACGTGCGTCATGGCGCAAGGCGACTGAAAACGGCTTTAAAGTCGGTACGTATGAAGAGCTGATCCCGCAGGCGGATCTGGTGGTTAACCTGACGCCGGACAAACAGCACTCTGCGGTAGTTCAGGCGGTACAGCCGCTGATGAAACAGGGTGCGGCGCTGGGTTATTCCCACGGTTTCAACATCGTTGAAGTGGGCGAACAGGTTCGTAAAGACCTCACCGTAGTGATGGTCGCGCCGAAATGTCCGGGTACCGAAGTGCGTGAAGAATACAAACGTGGTTTCGGCGTGCCGACGCTTATCGCCGTTCACCCGGAAAACGACCCGAAAGGCGAAGGCATGGCGATCGCCAAAGCCTGGGCGGCGGCGACCGGCGGTCACCGTGCCGGCGTGCTGGAGTCCTCTTTCGTGGCGGAAGTAAAATCCGACCTGATGGGCGAGCAGACTATTCTGTGCGGCATGTTGCAGGCGGGTTCTCTGCTGAGTTTCGACAAGCTGGTTGCCGACGGCGTTGACCCGGCTTACGCGGAAAAACTGATTCAGTTCGGTTGGGAAACCATCACCGAAGCGCTGAAACAGGGCGGCATCACCCTGATGATGGACCGTTTGTCCAACCCGGCCAAGCTGCGCGCGTTTGCGCTGTCTGAACAGCTGAAAGGCATCATGGCGCCGTTGTTCCAGAAGCACATGGACGACATCATCTCCGGTGCGTTTTCCAGCGGCATGATGGCCGACTGGGCTAACGACGACGTGAAACTGCTGACCTGGCGTGAAGAGACCGGTAAAACCGCGTTTGAAAACGCGCCGCAGTTCGAAGGTAAAATCGACGAGCAGGAATACTTCGACAACGGCGTACTGATGATCGCGATGGTGAAAGCCGGTGTAGAACTGGCGTTCGAAACCATGGTGAGCTCCGGTATCATCGAAGAGTCCGCCTACTACGAATCACTGCACGAACTGCCGCTGATCGCCAACACTATCGCCCGTAAGCGCCTGTATGAAATGAACGTGGTCATTTCCGACACCGCAGAGTACGGCAACTACCTGTTTGCCAACGCAGCGGTTCCTCTGCTGAAAGGCGCATTCATGGACAGCCTGCAGCCGGGCGATCTGGGCAAACCGGTTGCGGCGACCAGTGTGGACAACGCACAGCTGCGTGACGTGAACGAAGCCATCCGTAACCACCCGATCGAAACCGTTGGTAAGAAACTGCGTGGCTACATGACCGACATGAAACGTATTGCGGTTGCCGGCTAAAACCATTAGCACCTATCGCATATCAAAACGGGGCGCGGATTGCGCCCCGTTTTTTTGCAATCTATCAGCCTATATAGGGCATGGATGAGCGATGCAGGAAATGAAGGTGGGTTACCGGCTGGATAACCGCATCCGGTTACATAACAAGCATGAAACACTGAAAACCCGCATTACCGTAACTCACCCATAATACGGCCCGATGACCCGGGCCGTATCGTTATCAGGGATTAGGCATCCGCCGGTGCGGATTTGAATTCCCGCTCGGCCTGATGGAAGCGCTCGGTCACGACGGCGGACGGTGCCCGGCCCAACAAGCTCACCACCATAATCGCGGCGCAGGACAACACGAAGCCGGGGATGATTTCATACAGATTCAGCCAGCCGTACTGTTTCCAGACGATCACGGTTGTAGCGCCGACCAACATGCCGGCCAGCGCCCCATTACGGGTCATGCGCGGCCACAGCAGAGAAATCAGGATCACCGGACCGAAGGCGGCGCCGAAGCCGGCCCAGGCGTAACTGACCAGCCCCAGCACCCGGTTTTCGGGGTTCACCGCCAGCGCAATCGCGATAACCGATACCAGCAGCACCATCGCGCGGCCGACCCACACCAGCTCTCTCTGGCTGGCGTTTTTGCGCAGAAACGGTTTGTACAAATCTTCGGTGATGGCGCTGGAACACACCAGCAACTGGCAACTGAGTGTGCTCATGACGGCCGCCAGAATAGCGGAGAGCAATATGCCTGCGATCCACGGGTTAAACAGCAGACGCGCCAGTTCGATGAAAACGCGCTCACCGTTCTGGGTGACGTTGCCGGCCTGCTCAGGATTGCCGGTGAAGTAAGCAATGCCGAAGAACCCGACGGTAACGGCACCGGCCAGACAGAGCACCATCCAGGTCATGCTGATACGGCGGGCGTTGCGAATGGTGTGGTGTGAATCGGCGGCCATGAAACGGGCCAGAATATGCGGCTGGCCGAAATAACCCAGCCCCCAGCCCAGCAACGACAGGATGGCGATGGTATCCAACCCTTTGAACATATCCAGATTAGCCGGGTTCTTGCTTTCGATCACCGTCAGCGACGGCGTGATGCCGCCCACCGACAGGATGACGATCACCGGCGTCAGGATCAGTGCGAAGATCATCAGGCTGGCCTGCACGGTGTCGGTCCAACTGACCGCCAGATAACCGCCGATAAAGGTATAAGCAATGGTTGCCGCGGCACCCGCCCACAGGGCGGTGTCGTAGCTCATGCCGAAGGTGCTTTCGAACAGGCGAGCCCCCGCCACAATGCCGGAGGCGCAATAAATAGTAAAAAACACCAGGATCACCAGCGCTGAAATCACCCGCAGTAATTTACTTTTATCTTCAAAGCGATGACTGAAATAATCCGGCAGCGTCAGGGCGTTATGGTTAACCTCGGTGTGTACCCGCAGGCGCCCGGCTACCCAGGTCCAGTTCAGGTAAGCACCGATGGTCAGGCCAATCGCTATCCAGCTTTCGGAGATACCCGACAAAAACACGGCGCCCGGTAACCCCATCAGCAGCCAGCCGCTCATGTCGGACGCTCCGGCGGATAACGCGGTGACCACACTCCCCATACGGCGACCACCCAGAATATAGTCGCCAAAATTGTGGGTGGCGCGATAGGCCATCAGGCCGATCAACACCATCCCGAAGATGTACACCAGAAAGGTGACCAGCAATGGTGTGCTCATCGTCGTCATTATTTTCTCCATTGTGATGCTATCCGTCAGTCCTGCGCTCCGGCGGGCCGGGCACTGTCCGGCTTGCCGGAACGGATTCGCGATTTAGTTGCTACGGGTTGCACCTTTCTGCTGATGGTCGAGCCGACATCAGTACCAATCTGGCCTGATTTGCCGAAAAAGCCGACTGTCCTATCAGCAAAATGGGCGGCAAATATGGTGAAAAGCGTAGTTTGTTAACAAGGTTGCACAAAGTTGCAACATGCCGGATAGTAGCTTTGCTTTCCAACATAACTTTCTTATACCCGTCATATTTCAGGTTGCAGGCGCGTTGTACTTTCCCACAAGCCGAATTATTGAGGGTACATAACAGGAGCGGATATGGGCACCACCACCATGGGCGTCAAGCTTGATGAGGCCACGCGCGAGCGTCTCAAAGCCGCGGCGCAGCGTATCGATCGTACGCCGCACTGGCTCATTAAACAGGCCATTTTCAGCTATCTCGAACGCCTTGAAAGTGGTGCGGACACGCCTGAAATTCCTCAACCAGCCGGGCAGGACCCGATTGAGGCGGCAGAGATTATGCCGCAATCGCCGCAAGAAGAAACCCACCAGCCGTTTCTGGACTTCGCTGAACAGGTGTTGCCGCAGTCGGTGTTGCGTTCCGCTATCACCGCCGCATACCGGCGGCCGGAAACAGAAATGGTGCCGATGTTGCTGGAACAGGCGCGTATGCCGGAGGCGCTGTCGCACGCCGCCAGCACGCTGGCGGCTCGTCTGGCGGCGACGCTACGCAAGCAGAAAAACAGCGGCGGTCGCGCGGGCATGGTGCAGAGCCTGTTGCAGGAGTTCTCGCTGTCATCACAGGAAGGGGTGGCATTGATGTGTCTGGCGGAGGCGCTGCTGCGTATCCCGGATAAGCCGACGCGGGACGCATTGATTCGCGACAAAATCAGCACCGGCAACTGGCAATCACACGTTGGGCGCAGTACATCGCTATTCGTCAACGCCGCGGCCTGGGGGCTGCTGGTCACCGGCAAGCTGGTTTCGACCCATAATGAATCCCATCTGTCCGGCGCGCTTAACCGTATCATCGGCAAAAGTGGCGAGCCGCTGGTACGCAAAGGCGTGGATATGGCGATGCGGCTGATGGGCGAACAGTTCGTCACCGGGGAAACCATCGCCGAGGCGCTGGCGAATGCCCGTAAGATGGAAGCGCGCGGCTTTCGCTATTCCTATGACATGCTGGGTGAAGCGGCACTGACCGCCGATGACGCCGAGGCCTATTTAGCTTCCTACCAGCAGGCGATTCACGCTATCGGTAAAGCGGCCGGCGGGCGCGGTATTTACGAAGGGCCGGGTATTTCCATCAAACTGTCGGCGTTGCATCCGCGTTACAGCCGGGCGCAATACGAACGGGTGATGGATGAGCTTTATCCGCGCCTGTTATCGCTAACGCGGTTGGCGCGACAATACGATATCGGCATTAACATTGATGCCGAAGAGGCGGACCGGCTGGAGCTGTCGCTCGATTTGCTGGAGCGGTTGTGTTTCGACCCGCAGTTGGCGGGGTGGAACGGCATCGGTTTTGTGATTCAGGCTTACCAGAAGCGTTGCCCGTTCGTGATAGACGCATTGATTGACCTGGCGCGCCGCAGCCAGCGGCGGCTGATGATTCGGCTGGTGAAAGGCGCTTACTGGGACAGCGAAATCAAGCGCGCCCAGATGGATGGGCTGGAAGGTTACCCCGTCTATACCCGCAAGCTGTATACCGATATTTCCTACCTGGCCTGCGCCCGCCGCTTGCTGGCGGTGCCGAATCTGATCTACCCACAGTTCGCCACCCACAACGCCCATACGCTCAGCACCATTTATCATCTGGCGGGCAACAACTACTACCCGGGGCAGTACGAATTCCAATGCCTGCACGGCATGGGAGAACCGTTGTATGAACAGGTGGTGGGTAAGATGGCGGACGGCAAACTGAATCGCCCGTGCCGAATTTAC
This sequence comes from Dickeya sp. ws52, assembly GCF_007210685.1. Classification (NCBI taxonomy): domain Bacteria; kingdom Pseudomonadati; phylum Pseudomonadota; class Gammaproteobacteria; order Enterobacterales; family Pectobacteriaceae; genus Dickeya; species Dickeya sp. ws52. The sequence continues at coordinate 192,903 of NZ_SZVX01000009.1, read as the reverse complement.
GCACCGGTCGGCACCCATGAAACGCTGCTGGCTTATCTGGTGCGCCGTTTGCTGGAAAATGGCGCCAACACCTCGTTCGTCAACCGGATTGCCGACCCGTCGGTAGCGCTGGAGACGCTGGTGGCCGATCCGGTCAGCGAAGCGGAAGTGCTGGCAGCGCGGGATGGGCAGGTCGGACAGCCGCATCCGCGTATTCCGTTGCCGCGGGCGCTATATGGCGGCACGCGGCGCAATGCCGGCGGGCTGGATTTATCCAACGAACACCGGCTGGCGTCGTTGTCCAGTGCGTTGCTGAGCGGCGCCGCCCGGTTGTGGCAGGCGCAACCGATACTGGCTGTTGAGGGCGCTGGCGGTGGCGAAGACCGGCCGGTGATTAACCCGGCGGAGCCGCGCGATGTGGTGGGGTATGTGCGTGAGGCGCAGCCGCAGGACATTGCGCCGGCATTGGAACAGGCTGCCAGTGCCGGCGATATCTGGTTTGCCACACCGGCTGACGAACGGGCGGCGATTTTGTCGCGTGCCGCCGACTTGCTGGAAAGTCAGCAACAACATTTGTTGGGGTTGCTGGTACGCGAGGCGGGCAAAACGCTGGCGAACGCGGTGGCGGAAGTGCGTGAAGCGGTGGATTTCCTGCGTTATTACGCCGCTCAGGTCGGCGAGACGTTCAACAATCATGACTATCGCCCGCTGGGGCCGGTGGTGTGCATCAGTCCGTGGAACTTTCCACTGGCGATTTTCACCGGCCAGATAGCGGCGGCGCTGGCGGCGGGTAACAGCGTGCTGGCCAAACCGGCGGAACAGACCCCGCTGATTGCCGCGCAGGCAGTACAGATATTGCACGAGGCTGGGGTGCCGACCGGGGCGCTGCAATTGCTGCCGGGCGCCGGCGAAACCGTCGGCGCAGCGCTGGTGCGCGACGAGCGGGTACGCGGGGTGATGTTTACCGGCTCCACCGCTGTTGCCGCGCAGTTGCAGCGAGTGCTGGCCGGGCGGCTCGACCCGCAGGGGCGTACTACGCCGCTCATCGCCGAAACCGGCGGCGTCAACGCGATGATTGTCGATTCCTCCGCGCTGACCGAGCAGGTGGTGGCGGATGTCGTGACCTCGGCGTTCGACAGCGCCGGTCAGCGTTGTTCGGCGTTGCGGCTGTTGTGCGTGCAAGAAGAGGTGGCGGAAAAAACGCTGGCGATGCTGCGTGGGGCGATGGCGGAGTGCCGCATAGGGAACCCGGAGCGGCTTTCCACCGACGTCGGGCCGTTGATCGACGCCGAGGCGAAACAGCAGATTGCGCGCCATATTCAAACCCTGAGAACGAAAGGGCGACCGGTGTTTCAGGCAGCCTGGACGAATAACCGGGACGAAGCGGAATGGACCCGCGGGCATTTCATTCCCCCGACGTTGATTGAACTGGAGAGCGTGGAGGAGTTGCAACAGGAGGTGTTCGGCCCGGTGCTGCATGTGGTGCGCTACTCCCGTAGTCAACTGGATGCGTTGATCGGGCAAATCAACGCCGCCGGTTATGGGCTCACACTTGGCCTGCATACCCGTATTGACGAGACGATTACCCGGGTGACCAGTCAGGCGAAGGTGGGCAACCTGTATGTAAACCGCAATATGGTCGGGGCGGTGGTCGGCGTGCAGCCGTTCGGCGGCGAAGGGTTGTCCGGCACCGGACCCAAAGCGGGCGGGCCGCTCTATCTTCATCGTTTGCTGTCGCACCGCCCGGATGATGCGACGATACAGACGCTGGCCCGTCAGGACAGCGAGCGCCCGGCGGATTTCACCGCACGCCAGACGCTGTTGGCGGGATTACAGGCACTGGAAACCTGGGCGCGACGGGTTCAGCGTGACGTACTGGTTTCATGCTGCCAGCGTTACGGCGAACTGACGCAGAGCGGCACCGTTCGGGTGTTGCCCGGCCCTACCGGCGAGCGTGATACCTATACGCTGCTGCCGCGCGAGCAGGTGTTGTGCGTAGCAGATAACGACGATGATGCGCTGGTGCAACTGGCGGCGGTGCTGGCGGTGGGCAGCCGGGCGTTGTGGCTTGATACGCCGGAGCGGCAGGCGCTGTATCGGCAACTGCCTGAACGGGTACGGACACGGGTGGCGTTTTGCCGCGATGGCGTGACGGACGGCAGCCGGTTTGACGCCGTGATTTTTCACGGCGATGCCGATCAGTTGCGTCACTTGTGCGAACAGCTGGCGCAGCGCGACGGCGCGATTGTCGGCGTGCAAGGGTTATCCCGCGGAGAAACCGACATTGTGCTGGAGCGGTTGCTGCTTGAGCGCTCGCTCAGTATCAACACCGCCGCCGCCGGCGGCAACGCCAGCCTGATGACTATAGGATAATAGTAATGTCTGAAGAGATGACTGTTTCAGATCGCAGGCAAACTCTTTGGGTCAAAGAGCATGTGGTTTTTCGGCGTCAAAAACTGTGCTGAGGTGTCCGGCTTCGCCGGGTGAGCCGCATGGACGGGCGGCCCGAACAGCGAAGACGGATGCCGAAGGAACCGCGTTAGCGGCACAGTTTAGCCACAAGCCAGTGGTCAAGGAGAGGTGGCGCTTGCACCTCTCCTTGTCGTGCGTGCAATGAAGCAGCAAAGAAATTACACCGTTTATCCCGCACGAAATTATTCCCTGCCCCAACACACTTCACCATTCACAAGACAATATAGCTGTTTGTCAACAGCCTCAGGCGGCATTCGCCGCCTCTTGCTCGTTAGTTACGGTACAGCACCTTGATGATGTGGTAGCCGAACTGGGTTTTGACCGGGCCAAATGGTTTGAGCAGCTCGCAGGAAAACACCGCCTTGTCGAAATCCGGCACCATGTCGCCTTTACGGAATTCTCCTAAATCACCGCCATTACGCTTTGACGGGCAGGTCGAGTGTTTTTTTGCTAACTGCTGGAAATCCGCTCCCTTCTCCAGTTGAGCCAGAATGTCGGTGGCCTGTTGTTCGGTATCCACCAGAATGTGCAATGCTGCCGCGGTATTTGCCATAGTACGCTCCTTGAGCAAAGGGAAAGCCGATGTTGCAAGGCACAGCCTAGCACCCCCTTATCAGGAAAGGAAATGCGGGGCGCGTTCAGAAACGGATTAACGGAGCCTCGCGCCGACACGGACTTTTGCTACACTCCTCTTCTGTTACAATCCCTTTCTGTTTGAACGTCGAGCACGAAATACCATGCGCATGAATCCCAGCCAACAACACGCCGTTGAATTTGTGACCGGTCCCTGTCTGGTGCTGGCCGGGGCGGGGTCCGGCAAAACTCGCGTGATTACCCAGAAAATTGCCCACCTGATCCGAGGCTGTGGCTATCAGGCGCGTCATATCGCCGCGGTGACCTTTACCAACAAGGCCGCCCGGGAAATGAAGGAGCGTGTGGCGCAGACGCTGGGTCGTCAGGAAACGCGTGGTCTGCTGATTGCGACGTTCCATACGCTGGGGCTGGAGATTATCAAGCGCGAATACGCGGCGCTGGGCATGAAATCCAACTTTTCATTGTTTGACGATCAGGATCAACTGGCGCTGCTCAAAGAGCTGACGGAGCTGTGGCTGCAAAATGACAAAGATTTGCTGCAACAGCTGGTGTCCGCCCTGTCCAACTGGAAAAACGACCTGATTGACCCGGCGCAGGCGGCGGCGCAGGCGCGTTCGGAGCGGGACCGGTTGTTCGCGCATTGCTACCGGTTGTATGACGATCATCTGCGAGCCTGCAACGTGCTGGACTTTGATGACCTGATCCTGCTGCCGACGTTGCTGCTCAAACGTAATGAAGAGGTGCGCGAGCGCTGGCAAAACCGTCTGCGTTATCTGCTGGTGGATGAATATCAGGATACCAACACCAGCCAGTACGAACTGGTGAAGTTGCTGGTGGGCAACCGGGCGCGTTTTACCGTGGTGGGCGACGACGACCAGTCGATTTACTCGTGGCGAGGGGCGCGCCCGCAGAACTTGTCGCTGTTGCAGCAGGATTTTCCGCAGTTGCAGGTTGTCAAACTGGAACAGAATTACCGTTCGTCCGGGCGCATTCTCAAGGCCGCCAACATCCTGATCGCCAACAATCCGCATGTGTTCGAAAAACGGCTTTACTCAGAGCTGGGGTACGGCGAAGAGCTGAAAATCATCACCGCCAATAACGAAGAGCATGAGGCCGAGCGGGTGGTGGGCGAGCTGATTGCCCACCACTTTATCCAGAAAACCCAATATGGCGATTACGCCATTCTCTATCGCGGTAATCATCAGTCCCGGCTGTTCGAAAAAGTGCTGATGCAGAACCGTATCCCCTATCGCATTTCCGGCGGCACGTCGTTTTTCTCTCGCCCGGAAATCAAGGATTTGCTGGCTTATTTGCGTGTGCTGACCAACCCGGAAGACGACAGCGCGTTTTTGCGTATCGTGAATACCCCCAAACGTGAAATCGGCCCGGCGACGCTGCAAAAATTGGGTGAGTGGGCCAGGCAGCGTAACCGCAGCCTGTTTAATGCCAGCTTCGATATGGGACTGAGTCAGACTCTGAGCGGGCGCGGGCTGGAGTCATTGCAGCGTTTCACCCAGTGGATGGGTGACATTGCCCGCCTGGCGGAGCAGGAGCCGGTGAAAGCGGTACGCGATTTGATCCACGGGCTGGATTACGAAAGCTGGTTGTACGAAACCTCGCCCAGCCCGAAGGCCGCGGAAATGCGCATGAAAAACGTCAATACGCTGTTTACCTGGATGACGGAAATGCTGGAGGGCAGCGATCTGGACGAGCCGATGACGCTGACTCAGGTGGTCACCCGGTTTACCCTGCGCGATATGATGGAGCGCAACGAAGCCGAGGAGGAGTTGGATCAGGTGCAACTGATGACGCTGCACGCCTCCAAAGGGCTGGAGTTTCCTTATGTGTATCTGGTCGGCATGGAGGAAGGATTGTTGCCGCACCAGACCAGCATCGATGAGGACAATGTCGACGAGGAGCGCCGTCTGGCCTATGTCGGCATCACCCGGGCCCAGAAAGCGTTAACGTTCACCCTGTGCCGCGAACGGCGGCAATACGGCGAGTTGATCCGCCCGGAGCCAAGTCGTTTTTTGTTGGAGCTGCCGCAAGATGATGTGATGTGGGAAACCGAGCGCAAAGTCGTCAGCCCACAGGAGCGGATGCATAAAGGGCAAAACCACCTGGCGAATCTGCGTGCTCAATTGGCGAAGGCCAGAGACAAAGGCTAAAGCGGGAAGCGGACACGCCGGGCGCGATGGCTCGGCGTGTCGAGGCTTACTATCAGGGGGTAACGGTTTTACCGTCTACGGTCACGTTTTTCACGGTACCGAATTTCCACGGTGAAGAACCGCTGCGCAGGTTGCTGAACGTCAGGTTGTTGAACTGGCTGTCGCTCAGATCGCTAATTGACGTCGGGCTTACGCCGCTGAGTTTCATATTGCTGAAGATAAACTGGCTATGCCAGATATCTTTGCTGCTGTCGCCGGTGATCTCAATCGCCGGGTTTGAGCCGGTGCTGTCCTGCACGGTGACGTTTTTGACGGTGAAATTATAGAATCGTGCGGGCACTTTGGCCGGGGTATAGTCGATGGTGCCGTTGTTGTCGGCGTAACTTAACGTCACGATGACGGCCTGTTTGGCCAGGTTTTTCATCGCGCTGTTGCGGAACACGATGCCATGTGCGCCGCCGCCGATGGCCGGGGCGCTCTTGGCGCGCAGACCCACATCGTTCTGGGTTATCACGTTGTTTTCCGCCAGGACATCGACAATGCCTGCGCCGGTGTGGCTACCTAACACCACAGCGCCGTGGCCGTGACGGAAAAAGTTGTTGAACAACCAGGCGTTTTGCGAAGGTTCTTGCTTCTGTGCGTCCTGGCCCATCCCTGCTGCGAAGTTGATGCTATCGTCCCCGGTATCGAACACGCTGTTGAATACCATGATGTTTTGGCTGTTGCCAAATTCGACGCCATCGCCATTGTTGGCATTGAACGTCTGGTGGATAACGCCGTTTTCCACCACATTTTCGCTTTCCAGGAACATGATGCCGTGGTTAGCCGGGTTGCGGATGGTGACATCGGCGATATAAGCGTTTTGGACGCCGCGTAGGGTGACCAAACTGGAGCGGCGCTGGCTGTAGGCGGTTTTGGTATCCATGCCGGTAGCCACGGCCGCCGCAACCTGGTTTTTCGCCAGGATGCCATCTTTGCTCACTTTGCTGTTATCACTCTTCACGTACTGCGGCAGGGTATTGCCCAGTTCATCTTTGACATCCGCACTGCGTTTCCAGCCGTTGCCGTCGATAATGCCTTTACCGACGATACGGATGTTTTTAAAGGTGCCCACAGCCGAGTTGTTTTTATCGATAGCGTTCAGCAGTGAAGCAGGGCGTACCTGCGAGACGTAGCTATAAATTTTATACGCATCGGGATAGTCGGCCGCATTGTCCGACCCGAGCAGCGTTGCACCCTGCAACAGATTCAGCGTCATATCGCTTTTCAGCCACAGAGCGCCGGTTTTGAACACCCCGGCCGGAACGTCGATACGGCAACCGGTTGGGCAGGCATCAATCGCTTTCTGAATCGCGCTGGTATTGAGCGTAGTGCCGTCGCCTTTGGCACCGTACTGGGTGATGTTGATGACTTTGGGTACCGCGGTGGTGGTAGCGGTAACCGTGTTGCTGTCGGCCGAAGTTGTGCCATCGGCATAGACCGTACGAACGGTAAACTGATAATCGGTGCCGGCTTTCAGCCCATCGACTTTAGCGTTTTGCAGGATAATTCGGTGGTGAAAATTCGCGGCGTCACTTTTGTAGAACGCGCTGATGTACGGTTTGGCCGGCGAGTTTTTGTCATTGTTTTGGCTGGCGAGTCCAATCAACTGGCCATTTTGGTAAATCTGATAGTCGGTAATGTTGGACGTGTCTTCCGGCGCGTCCCACACCAGCATCACGCTGTGATCATCGTAAGAGAGTGTAGGGATCTGTAACTTTTGCGGAGCCTGAGTAGTACTGGTTGCGGCTAATGCCGGGGTGCCGAACAGGCATACCGATACCAGCGACGCCAGAGCATGACGCCGGGAAATTGTGGTCATTCTCATCCTTGTTCCTTAGAGCTATTTATAGTTTAAGTTCAGATAACGGTCCGAACTCGGGCTGGACACACAGCATGACGCCCAACGCGAAACGGTGTTTTATAAAAATACATCCCGTATTTCTTTTTTCCCCGGAAGGGATCACAAATTAGTCGAGGGGATAAAAGAAAGGGGTAACGAATTGTTACCCCTCCGGTAGATGGCGAGTTTTGTGCCGACAGACCGACCCGCAAACTTTTGCTCATGATGTCATCGCCAGCGAAAGACCACAGCGGCGTTGGCGTTAAAGAGATATACCCCGACAGGCGTAAGTAATCAGGTCGTACTGTTGCCTCAGAAGGCGGCAGGCACGGTTTGTCCATTCACCGTGACATTTCTCACTGTGCCGAAATTCCACGGTGAGGTGCCGCTACGCAGGTTGCTGAATACCAGATTGTTGAACTGGCTGTCGCTCAGGTCGCTGATTGACGTCGGCATCACGCCGCTGAGTTTCATGTCGCTGAAATTCAACTGGCTGTGCCAGATGTTCTTGCTGCTGTCGCCCACGATTTCAATCGATGGATTCTTGCCGATGCTGTCCTGCACCGTGACATTTTTGACGGTAAAATTATAGAAATGAGCGGGAATGCGGGCTGGCGTATAATTGATTGTGCCGGTGTTGTCTACGTAATTCAGGGTTACCATCACGGCTTGTCTCGCCAGGTTCTTCATCGCGTTGTTGCGAAAGATGATGTCGTGCGCGCCGCCGCCGATATCGGGTGCGCTCTTGGCGCGCAAGCCGATATCGGTTTGACTCATCACGCTGTTTTCCGCCTGTATGCCGATAATGCCTGCCCCGGTATGGCTACCTAACACTACCGCACCGTGACCGTGACGGAAGTAGTTGTTGAACAGCCAGACATTCTTAACCGGCGCCTGATTCTGGGCCTGCTGACCCATACCGGAGGCAAAATTGATGCAGTCGTCTCCGGTATCAAACACGCTGTTGAACACCATGATGTTCTGGCTGTTGCCGAATTCCACTCCATCGCCATTGTTGGCGTTGAACGTCTGATGGGTGACGCCGTTTTCCACCACATTGCTGTTTTCCAGGATCATGACGCCGTGGTTGGCGGGATTGCGGATGGTAACGTCGGCGATGTAGACGTTCTGTACGTTGCCCAGGCTGATCAGGCTGGAGCGACGCTGATTGTAGGCGGTTTTAATGTTTATGCCGCTGGCGACGGCGGCCTCCACCTGATTTTTCGCCAAAATCCCGTCCAGACTGACTCTGTCGCTATCACTCTTCACATACTGCGGCAGGCCGTTACCGAGTTCATCGTTAACATTAGCGCTATGCTTCCAGCCGTTGCCGTCAATGATACCTTTGCCGGTGATGCGGATATTCTTGAGCTTGCCGCCGCTGGAGTGGTTTTTGTCAATCGCGTTGATAAGCGACGCTGGGCGCGATAGGGATGAATAAGCACTATTGCTGTAAGTGTCGGGATAATCCGACGGTTTGTCGGATCCAAGCAACGTCGCACCTTGTAACAGATTCAGCGTCATGTCGCTTTTCAGCCATAGTGCACCGGTTTTGAAGACGCCAGGCGGAATGTCGACTCGACAGCCAATCTGACAGGCGTCAATGGCCTTTTGAATCGCGGCGGTATTGAGCGTGGTGCCGTCGCCTTTGGCGCCGTACTGGGTGATGTTGATCACCGGCGGCGCGGCGGTGGTGGTCACGGTGACGGTATTGCTGTTAGCGGAGATGCTGCCGTCAGCATAGACCGCGCGCACGGTGAACGCGTATTCGGTGCTGGCTTTCAGCCCGCTCACTTTCGCGTTCTGCATGATTACCCGGCGGTGAAAATTACCGGTATCGTTTTTATAGAACGCGTTGATATAGGGCTTGGCCGGGGAATTTATGTCGTTATTCTTGCTGGCAAGGCCGATAAGCTGGTCGTTCTGATAAATCTGGTAATCGGCAATAACCTCTGTGTTTTCCGGCGCATCCCAGACCAACACCACGCTATGATCGTCATAGGACAGCGTAGGAATCTGGAGCTTTTGCGGCACAGGAAACGCCGCTGCCAGCATGGGCGTGCCAATCAGACATAGCGCCGCCATTGATGCCAGAACAAAACGACGTGGCCGTATGATGATTTCCATTCTTGCTCCTTAATTCGTTTTGAATCGATTAACCGTGTTGTTCCGGACGAAATAGTTCTCGCTTCAAAATAGCGTTTTATAAAAATAGATGCTGTATTTGAACGTGGATGCAGATTAATCGGCGGAAAGAACAGAAAGGGGTAACCAATTGTTACCCCCTGAGGCGGCCGACAATGCCGGTTGGGGACGTACTGCGGTGGGGTCGTAGCCGTGTGAGCTGCCGAAGCGCTCCACGGCGTGATGTTGCCTGAAAACACCGACTGGCCGAAAGCGGTTTGCCGGTAGTATCAAGAGGCAATCGTTTGTTACCTCTTACTTTTGCTGTCAGACGGTGTGTTCTTCGATGAGGAGCGGCCAGTGCACATAGCTTTGCCACAGACTTTCTTGCGAGAGAGTTTCGGCCCTGAGCGGATGTTGATCAAGCCAACCTGCAGGTAGGATAACGCGCAGGCTTTCGCCTTCCACCCGTAGCCGAACGGCTGGCAGCGTGTCGTCGCGTCGGCGACTGGCAAAGATAATCGCCAGTCGCAGCAGGCGGCATAACCGCTGCGCCAGATTAACCGGCAGAGCGTTTTGTTGAGTTAGCGGAATAGGATCGATGGTATTGCTTTGGTTTTGCAGGAGCGTCGCCAGGAGTTTTTTCTGGGCGGGTGTAAAACCGGGTAGATCGCTGTTGCGAACCAGATAGGCGGCATGAAACGGCGCCTGACGAAAATCGACGCTCAGGCCGATTTCATGAATCAGACCGGCGCTGCTCAGTAATTCCCGACATCGTCCATCCAATTGCCAATCACGCGCCACCTGTTGCAGAAAATTGTCCGCCAGCAGCCTGACTCGTTGCGCCTGTTCGCTATCCAGCAAGTAGCGGCGTTGCAGGTTTTGCAATGTACGGTGGCGAATATCCTGCTCAATCGGCAGGTGCAGCATACCGTAGACCAGGCCTTCCCGCAGCGCGCCGCCTGCCAGTGTCATCGAATCGATGTCCAACTCCTGAAAGATTGCCAGCAAGATAGACAAACCGCTGGGAAATACCAACGCTCGCTCCAGCGTCAGCCCTTCAATTTCCAGCTCTTCCAGTTTGCTGCACTGAATTGCGCGTTGTTTCAACTGGCGCAGTTTACCGAGGGTGATGTATTCGTCCATCCCCTGCGCCACCATGATTTCCTGCAACGCCTGTACCGTACCGGATGCGCCGACGCAAATCTGCCAGCCCTGTCGGCGCAGGATATCTTTCACCGGTTGCAGCATTTCGCGGGCGGCTTGTTCGGCCCGATCAAAATGCGCCGGGGTCAGATCGCGATCGGTAAAGTAGCGTTCCAGCCAGGTGACGCACCCCATCGGCAGGCTGAATAGTTGAGTATGGTGGGCGCCGGTGCCGGTCGCCAGTTCGGTGCTGCCGCCGCCGATATCCACCACCAGCCGCTGCTCCGGCCCGCCGGTGGTATGGGCAACGCCCTGATAGATTAGCCGTGCTTCTTCTTCGCCGCTGATAACCTGAATCGGCAGGCCCAGAATGTGCCGTGCTCGTTCAAGGAATTCATCGGCGTTGGTGGCCAGCCGCAACGTAGCCGTCGCCACTACCCGCACCTGTTGCGCCGGAATATCCTGCAACCGTTCGGAAAACAGCGCCAGGCATTGCCAGCCGCGCTGCATTGCCTCGGGTGAGAGACGATTATTGGCATCCAACCCGGCGGCAAGCCGGACTTTGCGCTTGATGCGAGCCAACGTCTGTACGCTGCCTGCCACCTCGCGCACCACCAGCATATGAAAACTGTTGGACCCTAAATCAATCGCGGCGTAGAGAGAAGAAGAGCTCGGCATCGGCATCGGCAACTCAACCCGGTCGTTTTCGATTGTTACGGGGCGCACCGCTGCGACGAGGCGCGCCGGGACGGCGAGGACCACCGCTGGTGCGCGGACGGCTCAAGCGCTTCGGCTCCGGCAGGTCGGTCAGCAGGGCTTCACTGCGGTATTTGCTTACCGGAATACGATGGCCGGTGTAGTCTTCAATGGCCGGCAAATTCAGTGCGTACTCTTCACACGCCAGGCTGATGGAACAACCGCTGGCGCCGGCACGACCGGTACGGCCGATACGGTGCACATAGTCTTCGCAATCGTCGGGCAGATCATAGTTGAATACGTGGGTCACGGACGGAATATGCAGACCGCGCGCCGCCACATCGGTGGCCACCAGAATGTCCAGGTTGCCCTGGGTGAAATCTTCCAGAATGCGCAGCCGTTTTTTCTGCGCCACGTCGCCGGTCAGCAGGCCGACGCGGTGACCATCGGCGGCCAGATGGCCCCAGATATCTTCGCAACGGTGCTTGGTGTTGGCGAAAATGATGCAGCGATCCGGCCACTCTTCCTCGATCAACGTTTGCAGCAGGCGCATCTTCTCTTCATTGGAAGGGTAGAACAGCTCTTCCTTGATGCGGTGACCGGTTTTCTGCTCCGGTTCCACTTCGACGTATTCGGCGTTGTTCATCTGCTCAAACGCCAGTTCCCGCACGCGGTAGGATAAGGTGGCGGAAAACAACATGTTCAGGCGTTGATTGGCCGGCGGCATTCGGCGGAACAACCAGCGGATGTCCTTGATAAAGCCAAGATCGTACATGCGATCGGCCTCATCCAGCACCACCACCTGAATCGCACCCATATTAACGTGGTTCTGCTTGGTGTAATCGATTAAACGGCCGGTGGTGCCAATCAGAATATCGACGCCGTCTTCCAGCACTTTCAGCTGTTTATCGTAGCCGTCGCCGCCGTAAGCCAGCCCCAACCGCAGGCCGGTCGCCTTTGCCAGCGCTTCGGCATCGGTATGGATCTGTACTGCCAGTTCACGTGTCGGCGCCATAATCAGGGCGCGGGGTTGATTGGTCTGGCGTTCGCTGGAGGCGGGGTGAGTTAACAAATAATGAAATGTAGACGCCAGAAACGCCAGCGTCTTGCCTGTTCCTGTTTGCGCCTGGCCCGCTACGTCACGGCCTGACAGGGTCAGCGGCAACGCCAGCGCCTGAATGGGCGTGCAGTTATGAAAGCCTTTTTTTTCAAGAGCTTCAATAACCTGCGGATGCAGTGCGAAGTCGGAAAACTTCTGTTCGGTTAAGTGTGTTTTGCTCATAGCGTGGTAGAATATCAGTTAACTATTGCTTTACGAAAGCGTATCCAGTGAAATAAAGTCAACCTCATAGTTGGTTAATGCTACACCAACTGGGTAGAGACAATCCTGCGGAGTAAAACATGAGCGATAAAATTATTCATCTGACAGACGACAGCTTCGAGACGGACGTATTGCGGTCTGAACATGTAACACTGGTTGATTTCTGGGCTGACTGGTGTGGTCCCTGTAAAATGATTGCTCCGATTCTGGATGAGATCGCCGATGAGTTCGAGGGCAAACTGAAAATCGCCAAGCTCAACATCGATGACAACCCGGCTACCGCGCCGAAATACGGTATCCGTGGTATCCCGACGCTGTTGCTGTTCAAGAACGGCGAAGTCGCCGCAACAAAAGTCGGCGCGTTGTCCAAGGGCCAATTGAAAGAGTTTCTGAACGCTAATCTGTAATCCATCACCTACGCTTTCCTGGGCGGCAGGGGAGGATGAGATTTTCTCATTCTGACCGCTGGACGCCCACCGGGAAGCGTGCTAGATTCGTCAATACTGCATATCGTACTTACCTTATAGTTTGAGCCCTTAGGCTTGAGCCTGAAGTTAGAATCTAAAGTTTTATCCCATATCAGATTCGGAAATCATTAATTTTCAATGCGTTAGTGCCCTTTCTGGCGATCTGATAGTTTTACATTAATTTAGTTTTACGGTGTCTTCGACCTTTTGTCATGTGTGTGCGTAGCATCAGTGCCATTGAGCCTGAGCAACAATATGCCGACGCAACACAATGCCGACGATTGAAGGCTGTTAAGCGGCATGGATGTTCCTGCCATACCATTCACGTTAATAGTTCGAGATTTACCCCGAGTTTAAGAACCCACCATTATGAATCTTACCGAATTAAAAAATACGCCAGTGTCTGAGTTAATTACTCTTGGCGAAAATATGGGGCTGGAGAATCTGGCTCGCATGCGTAAACAGGATATTATTTTCGCTATCCTCAAGCAGCACGCGAAAAGTGGTGAAGACATCTTTGGCGATGGCGTACTGGAAATATTGCAGGATGGTTTTGGTTTCCTCCGCTCCGCAGACAGCTCCTACCTCGCCGGCCCTGATGATATCTACGTTTCCCCCAGCCAAATCCGACGCTTCAACCTCCGCACTGGCGACACCATTTCCGGTAAGATTCGTCCTCCGAAAGAAGGTGAACGCTATTTCGCGCTGTTGAAGGTTAACGAAGTTAACTATGACAAACCGGAAAATGCCCGCAGCAAAATCCTGTTTGAAAACCTGACGCCGCTGCACGCCAATTCGCGTCTGCGTATGGAGCGCGGTAACGGTTCTACCGAAGACCTGACCGCTCGCGTACTGGATCTGGCCTCGCCGATCGGTCGTGGGCAGCGTGGCTTGATCGTCGCGCCGCCGAAAGCCGGTAAAACCATGCTGCTGCAAAACATCGCTCAGAGCATCGCTTACAACCATCCTGATTGCGTGCTGATGGTGCTGCTGATTGATGAACGTCCTGAAGAAGTGACGGAAATGCAGCGCTTGGTGAAAGGGGAAGTGGTTGCGTCAACCTTCGACGAACCCGCCTCTCGCCATGTTCAGGTTGCCGAAATGGTGATCGAGAAAGCCAAGCGCCTGGTTGAGCACAAAAAAGACGTGATTATTCTGTTGGACTCGATCACCCGTCTGGCCCGTGCTTACAACACCGTGGTGCCGGCATCCGGCAAAGTGCTGACCGGTGGTGTAGACGCGAACGCCCTGCATCGTCCGAAGCGTTTCTTCGGTGCGGCCCGTAACGTTGAGGAAGGCGGCAGCCTGACGATCATCGCTACCGCGCTGATCGATACCGGTTCGAAGATGGACGAAGTGATTTACGAAGAGTTCAAGGGCACCGGTAACATGGAATTGCACCTGTCTCGTAAGATTGCTGAAAAACGCGTGTTCCCGGCCATCGACTACAACCGCTCCGGTACCCGTAAAGAAGAGCTGTTGACCACGTCCGAAGAGCTGCAGAAAATGTGGATTCTGCGCAAGATTATCCATCCGATGGGTGAAATCGATGCGATGGAGTTCCTGATCAACAAACTGGCGATGACCAAAACCAACGACGAATTCTTCGATATGATGAAACGTTCGTAATCGGTGATGCCATCGATGCCGTAAAAGAAAACGCCACAAACGCCACGATGCCGTGGCGTTTTTTATTTCTGTCCGGGCGGTTTTTTCTGCGTTGGCGGACATGCAGTGTCTTTGCGCTCGCGCCTCATCATGTTTTGTTACGCGAACGCGCAGGAACTTTCTGAAAAATTTGGTAAATTAGCGGCGGCTGACATAATTCCCGGTAGTATCATCAGGCACTGATAAGCGTGAATAAATCATGATGAATGCTCAATTAGTCGCCGTATTCCTGTGCTCTTTCTTCTCTCTGCTGCTGGCGCGCAACGTGGCGAGAAAAACCGGTCTGGTTGACAGACCAAACCACCGTAAACGCCACCATGGCGCCGTGCCGTTGGTTGGTGGAATCTCTGTTTACATCGGCGTTTGCCTGTTGCCGTTGCTTATTCCCGAACCGATTCCCCATTTTCTGATTTACCTGATGTGTTCAGGTCTGCTGGTGATGGTGGGTGTGCTTGATGATCGCTTTGATCTCAGCATTGGCGTACGGCTTGCCGTACAGGCCGTCGTGGCCATATTGATGATGGCGCTGGCTGGCCTTATGTTACAGCACCTGGGGTCTATTTTGGGGCCGGCCTGGGATATTGGGCTGGGGCCGGTTCGTTATTTTATGACGCTGCTGGTGGTGTGGGCGGCTATCAATGCCTTTAACATGGTGGATGGCATCGATGGCTTGCTGGGCGGGGTGTCTGGTGTGTTGTTCGCGGGGCTCGGTTTGTTGTTTTATCACCACGGTCATCGTGTGCTGGCGTTATGGAGTTTCGCCATGCTTGCCGCCACCTTGCCGTACATTTTGTTGAATCTTGAGTGTCTGGGGCGGCGTTATAAAGTGTTTATGGGGGACGCGGGCAGTACCATGATTGGTTTTACCGCTATCTGGTTGCTGTTGCAGGGTTCTCAGGGGCCGGTCAGCGTCATCCGGCCGGTTACCGCGTTGTGGGTTATCGCTATTCCGTTGATGGATATGGTAGCGATTGTCTATCGCCGGTTGCGTAAAGGCACGAGTCTGTTCTCGCCGGATCGCCAGCATATCCACCATTTGCTTATGCGGGCGGGGTTGACGCCCGGTCAGGCTTGTTTGTTGATTACGCTGGTTGCGGCGTTGCTGGCTGGCGTGGGCATCGCCGGCGAGATGTTGGCTGTGCCTGAGTCCGTGATGTTCGTGCTGTTTCTGTTGGTGTTCGGCGGTTATGGCTACTGTATTAAGCGGGCGTGGCGGGTAGCGCGTGTTGTCCGGCGCTGGCGAAGTCATCGCTATTGTTGATGAATCAAAGCGGGAAACGTAATGAAACGGGAAATATCCCCTCAGGCGGTGTCGTTGGATAATGAACTGGACATTCGTCGGCTCTGCCGCGTGCTCTGGCAGGGCAAGCGCTGGATTGTCGGCGCGGCGGCGTTGTTTATTCTGTCGGTGCTGGTGTATTCCTGGCTGGTGTTGCCGGTGTGGCGCGCTACCGCGGTTACCGATAAACCGGCAACTGCCATGTTGTCGACGTTTTTCGAGCAACAACAGTGGCTGCGTTCGCTGGATACGTCGGCTACCGCCGTGTCGGATGGTAATGCCATCGTAGCGGATGCCTATACCGAATTCGCGATGCAGGCTGGCGCTTACGATACCCGTCGTGAGTTCTGGTTGCAGTCGCCTTATTACCGCGAGCGTCAGCACGGGGATGGCAAAGCGGATGCCGTTCTGCTGGATACGCTTATCAACGATATTCAGTTTGTGCCGCACGATGACGCCAAAAAAACCAACGATACCCTCAGGCTGGCGGCCGATAACCCGCAAGACGCCAGCAACCTGTTGCGACAATATGTGCAGTTTGCCAACCAGCGTGCCGTTAATCATTTAAATCAAAATCTGGCTGGGCGTTGGGCGGCACGCATTCGGTTTGAGCATGCCTGGTTGCAGCGGGAAGAAGCGGTCGCGCGTGCGGCCTATGATCAGGAACTGCGCCGCGTGATGCAGGCACTCGCCATTGCCCGTCAGCAAGGCATTTCGCAGCCGAAGGATGAGGCACCGCCAGATTCGGCGCTGTTTTTGCAGGGCGTGAGCGAGTTACAGGCGCGTCTGGATATGCTGAAGGCGAACGGGCCGGTATTCGATGCCGATTACGCGCCGCGTCAGGCGGTGTTGGCGATGCTGGAAAGCGGCCCGGCGCTGGCTGACCGGTATCAGACCTACCGCTATCTGCATACGCCGGAAGAGCCGGTTCAGCGCGAGAGTCCGCGCCGTGGTTTTCTGCTGCTGATGTGGGGCAGTATTGGCCTGCTGGTCGGCGCCGGATTGGCGCTGGCGCGGCGTTCCCGTTAAGTGAACAGGGTGTTGATGGCGATGTGGGCCGGTCATCCCTTTTTTGCCGTGGCGGCAAACCGGAATAAAGAGAGTCATCAGTGAAAGTCTTGACGGTCTTCGGCACTCGCCCTGAAGCGATAAAAATGGCGCCGATAATACGGGCGATGTCGCAGGATACTTTCTTTGAATCCCGGGTCTGTGTGACGGCGCAACATCGTGACATGCTTGATCAGGTCCTGTGTCTGTTTGAAATTACGCCGGATTACGACCTGAATATTATGCAGCCGGATCAGGGGCTGGTGGACATTTCCTCTCGTATTCTCTCGGGTTTGGGGCCGGTATTAACCGCGTTCCAGCCTGACTTGGTGCTGGTGCACGGTGATACCACGACCACGCTGATGGCCAGCCTGGCGGCGTTTTACCACCATATTCCGGTTGCCCATGTCGAGGCCGGATTGCGTACCGGCACGCTGACGTCTCCGTGGCCGGAAGAGGCTAATCGGCTACTGACGGGCCGCCTGGCTGCCTATCACTTTGCACCAACGACTACTGCGCGACGCAATTTGCGGCGAGAGCAGGTGCCGTCTTCCCGTATCTGGGTTACGGGCAATACGGTCATTGACGCCTTGTTCTGGGTTCGGGATCGGATCACCGATGACAAGGCATTGCACGCTCAGTTGCAGGAAAGGTATCGCTTTCTGGACCCGGCGCGAAAAATGATTCTGGTCACCAGTCATCGGCGGGAAAGTTTCGGCGAAGGGATGGAGCGAATTTGTCACGCGTTGGCGGCGCTGGCCCGTCATCATCCGGATATTCAGATTGTGTATCCGGTACACCGTAATCCCAATGTCAGGGAGCCGGTTCAGCGTATTCTCCACGGCATTGATAACGTATTTCTGATAACGCCGCAGGACTATTTGCCCTTCGTCTACCTTATGCATCGCGCCTGGCTGATTCTGACGGACTCCGGAGGGATTCAGGAGGAAGCGCCTTCACTTGGAAAACCGGTGCTGGTGATGCGCGAGACCACCGAGAGGCCGGAGGCGCTGGCGGCCGGCACGGTGCGACTGGTGGGCACCGATACCGCCACGATTGTGCGTGAGGTGTCCCGGCTGTTGGCGGATGCCGCCCTGTATCAGGCGATGAGCTATGCCCACAACCCTTATGGCGATGGAGCGGCCAGCCAGCGAATTCTTTCCGTTTTGAAACAACACCGGGTGACGGCATGAGTTTTAATCGTATCTGTGTGCTGGGGCTGGGATATATCGGCCTGCCGACTGCGGCGGTGTTGGCTACACGGCAACAGGCTGTTTTTGGCGTGGATGTGAACCCGCACGTGGTGGAGACTCTCAACCGGGGCCATACTCATATCGCAGAGCCGGGGTTAGCGCAGGCGGTGCAGCAGGCGGTGGAGCAAGGATACTTACAGGCCGGCAGTCATCCGGTATCGGCACAGGCCTTTCTCATCGCAGTGCCGACCCCGTTAAAAGCGGACCATCAGCCGGACGTCTCGTTTATTGACGCCGCCGCGTTGTCGCTGGCGTCGGTGTTGAAGCCGGGTGATGTGGTGATTCTGGAATCCACCTCGCCGGTCGGCACCACCGAGCGGATGGCCGCCCGGCTGGCGCAGGCGCGCCCGGACCTGAGCTTTCCCCAGCAGACGGGCGAAGCATCGGATATCCGCATCGCTTATTGCCCGGAACGGGTATTGCCCGGCCGCATCATGGCGGAGCTGCTGAGTCAGGATCGGGTGATAGGCGGGATGACGCCGCGTTGCGCGGCGCGGGCCAGCGAGTTGTATCGCCTTTTCCTTGACGGGGAATGTGTGATGACGGATGCGCGAACGGCAGAAATGTGCAAGCTGACGGAAAACAGCTTTCGGGATGTGAATATTGCATTTGCCAATGAATTATCGCTGATTTGCGCCGAACAGCAGATCGATGTGTGGGCGTTGATCCAACTGGCTAACCGCCACCCGCGCGTCAATATTTTGCAGCCGGGGCCGGGTGTGGGCGGTCACTGCATCGCGGTTGACCCTTGGTTTATCGTGGCGCAGCACCCGCAGCAGGCACGCCTTATTCGTACCGCCCGCGAGGTGAATGACGCCAAACCGGGCTGGGTGGTGGATCAGGTGAAAATCAGGGTGGCGGACGCGCTGGCGCAGGAAGGGAAATCCGCGCGTGAGCTGCGCATTGCCTGTCTGGGGCTGACATTCAAGCCCGATGTGGAAGACCTGCGCGAGAGCCCGGCGCTGGCAATCGCGGAACAGATTGCCGGATGGCATGTCGGAGCCACCTGGGTGGTTGAGCCTTATATCCGGCAGTTGCCGCCGGGTTTACAGGGAAAAGCGGAGTTGGTGAATAGCGATCGCGCGCTGAGTGAGGCGGATATGCTGGTGTTGCTGGTGGATCACCGGCAGTTCAGGGCGATAGCCCCTGAACAGGTAGCGCAACATTGGGTGGTGGACACCAAAGGCGTCTGGCGGTGAAGCGGCGTCGGTGACCTCTGTTGATTCTGCGTTAACCGGAGTGACCTATGCCTGTTCGTGCTGAGATTTGTGCCGAAATTGAACCGCTGGTTTGGGAAAGTGAGTTTTTCCAGCGTATTAGCGGAAGACTGAGCTTCGCAGACGCCGCACCGCCGTTAACCTCCGCGGATCTGGATCGCTATGAGTTATGCCAGGCCAAACTGGCGGCAGGCGATTTGGCAACGGCCGATGCGTTGTCAACGCTGGGATTCCGGTTAGCGGAAGGCGAAGTGGATTTCAGTATGCCGGTGGTACCCGCCGCCCGTGCCGTGTTTGCCGTCGGCGTGCGTGAAGCTGAAGTGGCCGATATCCCGGCGCTGCGGACGGCGGCGGCGAAAAGTTTTGTGCTGAGCCGGTTCCGATCGCCGTGGTATCGACCGGATGATTGCGGCCGGTTTTACGCCCGTTGGGTGGAGAAGGCGGTCTATGGCACCTTTGATGACGCCTGTCTGGTGCTGGGGGGGCAAGGCGGCCCGTTGCAAGGTTTTGTGACGCTACGCCAGACATCACCGAATGCGGCGCGTATCGGCGTGTTATCCGCCTGGCCGGGGATGACCGGGCAGGGGCTCGGTCAGCGGTTGATGCAGGTGGCGCGGGTCTGGTGCCAGCAGCGCGGCATTCGCCGGTTGACGGTGGCGACCCAAACCAGCAATCTGGCGGCATTACGGCTCTATCTGCGCAGCGGTGCGCGGGTGGAGAGCACCGCTTACTGGTTTTATCGATAAAGGTTCTGCTGATGACGGCCCCGCGGGTGACGAGATGATTCCTTTTAACGCCCCCCCGGTAGTGGGATCGGAACTGGAGTATATGCAGGCGGCGATGCGCAGCGGCAAACTTAGCGGCGACGGCATGTTTACCCACCGTTGTCAGCAGTGGCTGGAGCATTACTCGGGCAGTTGCAAAGTGCTGTTGACGCCTTCCTGTACCGCGTCGTTGGAAATGGCGGCGTTGTTGCTGAATATCCAGCCCGGCGACGAAGTGATCATGCCGAGCTATACCTTTGTCTCCACCGCCAACGCCTTTGTGCTGCGAGGCGCCGCCATTGTGTTCGTCGATATCCGACCGGATACCCTCAATCTGGATGAAAACCGCATTGAAGCGGCGATTACGAACAAGACGCGTGCCATCGTCGTGGTGCATTACGCCGGGGTGGGCTGCGACATGAACGCCATTATGGCGTTGGCGCAGCAACACGGGCTATTTGTGGTGGAAGACGCCGCGCAGGGGATGATGTCGCACTATCAGGACCGGCCGTTGGGCGCTATCGGCCATATCGGTTGCTTTAGTTTCCATGAAACCAAGAATTACACCGCAGGCGGAGAAGGCGGCGCGACGCTGATTAATGACCCCGAGCTGGCGGCGCGGGCCGAGATTATCCGTGAGAAAGGCACCAACCGTAGCCAGTTCTTTCGTGGCCAGGCGGATAAGTACACCTGGCGTGATATCGGCTCCAGCTATCTGATGGCGGATATTCAGGCGGCGTATCTGTGGGGGCAGTTGGAGGCGGCGCAGCGTATCCATGACCGGCGTCTGGCGTTATGGCGACATTATGCGCACGCCTTCGCGCCGCTGGCGGCGTCGGGTCGCGTAACATTGCCGGTGATCCCGGCGGATTGCCGTCACAACGGTCATCTGTTTTTCCTGCGTTTGGGTAATGAAGCGGAGCGCTCGGCGTTTATCAGCCATATGAAAGCCGCGGACATACTCACGGTGTTTCACTACATTCCGTTGCACGCCAGCCCGGCGGGGCGGCGGTTTGGCCGCTTTGTCGGCGAAGACCGCCATACCACGCGGGAAAGCGAACGGCTGGTGCGTTTGCCGCTGTTCTACAACTTGTCTGATGCTGATCAGCGCACCGTCATTCATGCCGCGCTGAGTTTCTTTTCCTGATGTCGCTGGCACGAGCATCGCTGTGGACGGCGGCCTCCACACTGGTCAAAATCAGCGCGGGGCTGGTGGTCATCAAACTGCTGGCGGTGGCGTTCGGTCCGGAAGGCGTGGGGCTGGCCGGTAACTATCGCCAGTTGATCACCGTGTTGGGGGTGATGGCCGGCGCGGGGATCGTCAATGGCGTGACCCGGGCGGTGGCCGCCACACCACCGGACCCAGACCGCCCCAATCCGCTGCTGGGAACGGCAGTGTCGTTGTCGATGGGTTTCTCGCTGTTGCTGACGCTGGTGTTGTGGGGGCTGTCTGCGCCGCTGTCGCGCCTGCTGTTTGGCGATGACGGTTACCAGTCAGTCATTCGAGCGCTGGCCTGGTTGCAATTGGGCATCGCACTGGCCAGCCTGTTGTTGGCAATCCTAAAGGGATATCAGGATGCGCAAGGCAATGCGCTGGCCGTGATAGCTGGCAGCCTGCTGGGTGCCGTGGCGTATGGCATGATTTTCTGGCTCGGGGCGTATACCGGTGCGCTGGTGGGCCTGGCGCTGATGCCAGCGCTGGTGTGCGTGCCTGCGTTGGTACTGTTATTACGGCGAACGCCATTAAGTTTGCGAGCACTCACACCGTCCTGGTCATGGCCGTTGGCCGGCCAGTTAACCCGGTTCAGCCTGATGACGTTAACGACTGCCGTGACGCTGCCCGTTGGTTACGTAATGATGCGAAACCTGCTGGCGGCGCATTACTCCTGGCAGGAGGTCGGGTTATGGCAGGGGATGACGACGATTTCCGATGCCTGGCTGCAATTTATTACCGCCTCGTTTACCGTTTATCTGCTGCCTGCGCTGGCGCGCCTGCAGGATAAAAACGCCGTCCGGCATGAGATTTTCAGCGCATTGCGGTGGGTGCTGCCGGTGGCGGCGCTGGTGGCCGCGGCGATTTGGCTGGCCCGCGATGTGGCGATTCATATCCTGTTTTCCGGTGCATTTTCGTCCATGCGAGGGCTATTCGCATGGCAACTGGCGGGTGATGTATTGAAAGTGGGTGCTTACGTTTTTGGTTATCTGGTGATCGCCAAAGCCTCGCTGCGGTTCTATGTGTTGGCTGAGCTCAGTCAGTTTCTGCTGTTGACCGGGTTTGCCCGCTGGCTGATTCCATTGCATGGCGCGCTGGGCGCCTCGCAGGCGTATCTGGCAACCTATGCGGTCTATTTTTTATTGTGTTGCGGCGTTTTCATGCTGTATTGCAGGCGAGCATGACTACACTTATTCATGTCCTGGGGGCGGACATACCCCACCATAATCACACGGTGTTGCGTTTCTTTAATGATACGCTGGCGCCGTCGTTGCCGTTGCATCAGACTCGGCGATTTATGGTGGTGTCGTCGGCGGCGTTCTCCGAGTCTGACCACCCCATGTTGCATGTCACTCGATTTTCCAGCCAGAAAGCATTGGCGCGTGCCGTGGTGGCGCAGGCACGGGAAGATCGGTCAGTGCGTTTCTTTTTTCACGGCCAGTTTAACCCCTGGTTGTGGCTGGCGTTGCTGTGTGGCGGTATCCGCCCGACGCAGGCCTACTGGCATATCTGGGGCGCAGACCTGTATGAAGAAGCCCGCGGCTGGCGTTACCGCTGGTTTTACCGCCTGCGGCGACTGGCGCAAGGGCGGGTCGCTCGGGTATTCGCCACGCGCGGCGATATCGATTATTTCCGGCGGCGTTATCCGGCCGCGGCGACATCGCTGCTCTATTTTCCCACCCGCATGGGCCAGCACGCGGCGAGTCCAGATGAAAAAGCGCCGGACGCGCCGCTGACTATTCTGGTCGGCAACTCCGGCGATCGCAGCAACCGTCATCTGGCGGCGCTTGACGCCATCCATCGTCAGTTTGGCAGGCAGGTGCGGGTGATCGTGCCGATGGGTTACCCGGCCGGTAATCATGCCTACGTTGAGCAAGTATCGCAGCATGGGCTGGCGTTGTTCGGCGCTGAGCGCTGCCGTGTCCTGCGTGAATCACTGGTGTTCGACGACTATCTGGCGTTGTTGCGCACTTGCGATCTGGGCTACTTCCTGTTTCACCGCCAGCAGGGGATCGGCACCCTGTGTTTGTTGATCCAACTGGGTGTGCCGTTCGTTATCAGCCGTCATAACCCGTTTCGGCAGGATTTGGCGGAACAGCGCTTGCCGGTGTTGCTGGGCGAGGAGAAGCTGAACGAAATCATGGTGCGTGACGCACGTGAACAACTGAAGCGGGTAGATACCCGGCAGATTGCGTTCTTTAGCCCCGGCTATGAATCAGGGTGGCGACAAGCATTGGCGTTAGCAGCGGGAGACGGCGATGACTGAGTGGACGTTTTTCGGGTTGTGGCTGGTCTGGCTGTGCGGCGGCGGCGTGGTGCTGTGGCTGTGCGGACGCGAGTTCCGTCGCTGGCGTTTCAACTTCAACGTGCTGTTTTCGTTGCTGTATCTGCTGACGTTCTACTTCGGGTTTCCGTTGACCGCCTTACTGACCTTTCGTTTCGGCGTGGAGACGGCCTCACCGCTGAATTTGTTATCGGCGCTGCTGTCCGCCACGGCATTTTATGTCATCTATTACGTCAGCTATCACACCCGGCTACGGCCGGTGCCGCCGGCATCGCGTCCGTTGCCGCTGACCATGACGCGGCTGGAAGCGCTTCTCACCGGTGGGTTGCTGGCGCTGGTGGCGCTAACGACCGCAGCGGTGTTTTTTGCCAACAACGGGCTGTTGCTGTTCAAGCTCAGCTCCTACAGCCAGATCTTTTCTCGCGATATCGCCGGCGTCGCCCTGAAGCGCTTCTTCTATTTCTTTATTCCCGCCATGTTGATGTGGTATTTCCTGCACCAGACTCGACGTGCCTGGCTGATTTTCCTGTTGGCGACGGTCGCGTTTGGCGGGTTGACCTACCTGCTGGTGGGGGGCACTCGCGCCAATATCATCATCGCCTTCGCTCTGTTTCTGTTTATCGGCCTGCAACGCGGCTGGATTGCGCTGTGGATGCTGGCGACGGCAGGCTGTGCCGGTATTGTGGCGATGTTCTGGCTGGCGCTCAAACGATACGGGCTGGATGTGCGCGGTGAGCAAGCGTTTTATACGTTCTTGTATTTAACGCGGGATACCTTTTCGCCGTGGGAAAATCTGGCCACGTTGTGGCAACATCTTGACCAGATCACACTACAGGGGTTGGCGCCCATCGTACGGGATTTTTATGTCTTTATTCCCACCTGGCTGTGGCCGGAGCGGCCGGCGCTGGTGCTGAATAGCGCCAACTATTTCACCTGGGAAGTGCTGAATTACCATGCCGGGCTGGCGATATCGCCGACGCTGCTCGGCTCGTTGTTGATCATGGGCGGACCGCTGCTTATCCCGCCGGGCGCCGTCGCGGTCGGGTTGCTCATCAGAGGGTTTGATAGCCTTTACCGTTATGGGCGGCAGGCGGAAAACCGTTATCTGTCCGCCGTATTGCAGGCGTTCTGCTTTGGCGCGGTGTTTAATCTGATCGTGCTGGTGCGAGAAGGCGTCGATGCGTTTGTCTCGCGGGTGGTGTTTTTCTGTCTGATCTTCGCTGCCTGCCTGCTGGCGGCCAAGTTGTTGTACTGGCTGCTGTTGCGTGCCGGTGTGGTGGTGAGTCAAGGAGAAGTGGAATGAAAGATGTGCCGCAGTACGCCATTCGCGGCATCCCGGTACAGGGGTTTCGGGACCGGGAACAGTGTGTGTCGACGTTGTTTGCGGGCGGCTCGCCGCCGGCGGGAACGCTGATTGCCATCAATGCTGAAAAGGTGTTGGCTGCCGAGCACGATGCGACATTGCGTGAACTGATGCGACAGGAAGGGCACTGTAACTATGCCGACGGTATCAGCGTCGTGTGCTCTATTCGCCGCAAATATCCGGGCGCGCAGGTGGAACGTATCGCCGGCGCTGACTTGTGGGAAGCCTTGATGCAGCGCGCCGGACAGATGGGAACGCCGGTGTTTTTGCTGGGCGGCAAACCCGCGGTGTTGGCGGAAACCGAACGCAAGTTGCGCGAGCAGTGGCAGGTCAACATTGTGGGGGTGCAAGACGGTTATTTTGCGCCGGAACAGCGTCAGTCCGTTCTGGCGCGCGTACGTGACAGCGGCGCTCAACTGGTGACGGTGGCGCTGGGTTCGCCCCGGCAGGAGTTGCTGATACGTGATTGCCGCCAGCTATACCCTGATGCGCTCTATATGGGGGTGGGCGGCACCTATGATGTGTTTACCGGCCAGGTTAAGCGCGCCCCGCTGATGTGGCAGCGTTATGGGGTGGAATGGCTGTATCGCTTGTTGACGCAACCCAGCCGTTTTCGCCGCCAACTCAAACTACTACGCTATCTGGCCTGGCATGTCGGCGGCAGACTTTAGACGCGGCTTATCACGATATCGGCCTGGTTTTTTTCATACCGCCCCACTTTTTTCCCGGCTTTATCGTTGTGATCAAGGTCTGTCCGCGCTGTTTATTTCATCATATTCAGGTACGGGAAAGGTAGGAATCCGGTTTGCATTGCGGTATCTTCTCGGCCGTTTTTCCGGTCGGAGAGCTGTCATGCCTTGCCGGGAAAGAGTCGGTATCCCCTTTAAAGCATGACGGGTATAAAACAATAACGCTTTTGATACCGGCGTAAAAAGGAACCATTGAAGACAGAGGTTATATGGCAAATACAGAAAAACAGGACAAGCTCCACCGTGGGCTGGAAGCGCGACATATCGAGCTTATCGCGCTGGGCGGCACCATTGGTGTGGGGTTGTTCATGGGAGCGGCAAGCGCCCTGAAATGGGCCGGGCCGTCCGTGCTGCTGGCCTATATCGTGGCGGGCGTTTTTGTGTTCTTTATTATGCGTTCGATGGGCGAAATGCTGTTTCTGGAGCCGGTAACCGGTTCGTTCGCGGTTTACGCCCACAATTACCTGAGCCCGTTCTTCGGCTATCTCACGGCTTGGGGGTACTGGTTCATGTGGATGGCGGTGGGGATTTCGGAAATTACCGCTATCGGCGTGTATGTACAGTACTGGTTCCCGACGCTACCGCAGTGGATACCGGCGATCGGCGCGGTGGCGCTGGTGGCTGCCGCGAATCTGGCTGCCGTTCGGTTGTACGGTGAGATTGAGTTCTGGTTCTCGATGATCAAGATAACCACTATTGTGGTGATGATCGTGGTGGGCGTGGGCATTATTTTCTTTGGCATCGGCAATCACGGCCAGGCGACCGGGTTCGCCAACCTGACCGAACATGGCGGCTTTCTGGCGGGCGGCTGGAAAGGGTTGTTGTTTGCGCTCTGTCTGGTGGTGGCGTCTTATCAGGGGGTCGAGCTGGTCGGTATTACCGCCGGTGAAGCACGCAATCCGCAGGTGACGCTGAAACGGGCGATCAACAATATCCTGTGGCGTATTCTGATTTTCTATGTCGGCGCCATTTTCGTGATTGTGACCATTTTCCCGTGGAATGAAATCGGCACGTCCGGCAGTCCGTTTGTGCTGACCTTTGCCAAAATCGGCATTACTGCCGCCGCCGGCATCATCAACTTCGTGGTGCTGACCGCAGCGCTGTCCGGTTGCAACAGCGGCATGTACAGCTGTGGGCGTATGCTCTATTCGCTGGCTAACAACCGCCAATTGCCGGCGGCGTTGGGCCGTGTAACGGCAGGCGGTGTGCCGGCCATCGGCGTAATGGTGTCGATTCTGTGTCTGGTGGCGGGTTCTGCACTGAACTACGTTATTCCTAACCCGGAAAAAGTGTTCGTGTACGTCTACAGCGCCAGTGTACTGCCGGGCATGATTCCCTGGTTTGTGGTGCTGATCAGCCAGTTGCGTTTTCGCCAGCAACACCAGTCGGCGATTGCCGGCCATCCGTTCAAGTCCATCCTGTTCCCGTGGGTGAATTACCTGACGATGGCGTTTCTCCTCTGTGTGCTGGTCGGGATGTATATCAACGAAGACACGCGCATGTCGCTGGTGGTCGGCGGTATTTTCCTGGCGGCGGTCAGCCTGATTTATGTGGCGCTGGGGTTAGGTAAGAAACAGATGCAAATGCAGGCCGAAGCGGAGTAATCGTAGCTGGCGGCGGGTGGTGACGGTGGATTGAAGCGGCTTTTGACCGTAAATGAGCAAAGCATAAGCAAACGCATCATTTCTGTGAAAAAAGCACTGGACAGGCCCCCGTTAAATCCGTACTATCCCCACCCGCAACGGCGCTACGCGCCCGTAGCTCAGCTGGATAGAGCGCTGCCCTCCGGAGGCAGAGGTCTCAGGTTCGAATCCTGTCGGGCGCGCCATTAAGTTGGGCGCGGGAGCTGCGGAGGTACTTATTACCCCGTAAATCGAGTACCGGAATACGTAGTAAAGCAGTGGTATATGGTGGCTATAGCTCAGTTGGTAGAGCCCTGGATTGTGATTCCAGTTGTCGTGGGTTCGAGTCCCATTAGCCACCCCAATTTAAAGTTTGTGACGCGCGAAGGTGGCGGAATTGGTAGACGCGCTAGCTTCAGGTGTTAGTGTCCTTCGGACGTGAGGGTTCAAGTCCCTCTCTTCGCACCACACAAACGATTAGCATTACATCATGATCGGCGAGTAGCGCAGCTTGGTAGCGCAACTGGTTTGGGACCAGTGGGTCGGAGGTTCGAATCCTCTCTCGCCGACCATCCCATTCTTAAGAAACGGCAGTCCATACGGGCTGCCGTTTTTTTTCATCTGCGTTATTTTCCTTCCTGATTGGCGGTAATGGTTGATTGTGTCGTCCACACGACTTGTTTTTCACGGCTGATTGTCGTATCTCTTTAAGTGAGTTTTTATTCACTTAAATTGCATTTAAATGGAGATTGAGATGTCGATTATCGCGCCGGTAGAAAAACAGTTTGCTGCTTATAACGCCCATGATTTGGCGGCTTTTTCCGCCTGTTTTCATGAGAACTTCCGGGCTTATCGTATGCCGTCGGAAGGCCCGTCCATAGTGGGGAAAGCCGCGTTGACGGCGTTTTATCGCGAGCACCGTTTCAATAACCCGGCACTGCGTGCCGAACTGGTGTCCCGTACGGTACTGGGCAACCAGGTTTTTGATCATGAAAAGATTTATGGCCTCAGCCCTGAGCCTGTCGAAAGTATCGCCGTGTTTGAAGTGAAAGACGGGTTGATTACGACGGCATGGTTCTACTTTGCCGCTTAGCCGCCGCTTCATCGTCATGTTCGCGGAGGCGCCATCATTGCGTAATTATGCAGATGCTGTGGCTTCCGCCATGACCCTGACCGTCGGCGTGGTTGCAAAATAAATAATTGTGAGCGAAATCATAAAACAATAAAGCATATGTTAGATCGATCGGGTATATAGGCGGGAATATCGCCAGTGATATAGTCGCAAACAAACAACAGCGTCGTCTTGACCCGCCTCTCTTTCCCCCATTATTACAATGTAAACGAGTGAGTTATGGCATCACATCTGATTGATTTTCTTCTTATTGGAAATAATTTTGGCACACCAGAAATGCGCGCCGTATGGTCAGAGCAAAATCGTCTGACCCGCCAGGTTGACGTGGAAATCGCGTTAGCGTTGGCAGAAGGCGAACTGGGTGTCATTCCGCAGGACGCGGCCAACACCATTGCTTCTCATGCCAACGCCAGTGCCCTGAATATTGAAGAGATCGCCCAGGATGCGGTGCGCATGAAGCACTCTTTGATGCCGACGATTGCCGCGATTCAGAAGCAGTGCGGCGAAGCCGGCGAGTATATCCATTATGGCGTGACCACGCAGGATGTGGTGGATACCGCCACCGTGCTGCAACTGCGTCAGGCATTCGACATTGTGGTACGTGACACCCGGCTGGTCGCTATTGAACTGAAACGGCTGGCGAAGAAACACCAGCATACGTTGATGACCGGCCGTACCCACGGGATGCAGGCGTTGCCGACCACCTTCGGTTTCAAGTTGGCGGTATGGTTGGACGAGTTCGTGCGTCACCTGCAACGCCTGAATGAAATTCGCGATCGGGTGCTGGTAGGCAATATCAACGGCGCTATCGGCACCTACGCCTCTTTTGGCGAATTAGGGCCGGAAATCGAACGCCACACCCTGACCCGTCTGGGCTTGAATACCCCGAACATTGGCTGGCAGTCTGCCCGCGACCGCTTCTCGGAGTACGCGTCGGTGGCGGTGCTGGTAAGCGGTACGCTCGGTAAAATCGGCAACGAGCTGTACAACCTGATGCGTACCGAAATCAACGAAATCGAAGAACCGTTCTCCGAAGGGAAAATTGGTTCTACGACGATGCCGCACAAACGCAATCCGGCGGCGCTGGAAGGGCTGGCCAGCCTGACGGCGCCGCTGTTCAAGAGCGCCGCCCTGATCCACGAATCGATGAAAGTCGAACACGAACGTGATGCCATGAGCTGGCGTGCGGAGTGGATCGCGCTGCCGGAAATCAACATCTATCTGTCGGCGCAATTGCAGAACGCGCTTGGCATTCTGCGTGGCATGTCGGTGAATGAAAAGCAGATGCGCGCCAATCTGGATTTGCAAAACGGCCTGCTGTTGTCGGAAAAGGTGATGTTTGAAATCGGCAAACTGCTTGGTAAGCAGACCGCCCATCATCTGGTATACGAGTGCTCCATGGCGGCATTCGAACAAAACCGCGAGTTCAAAGCGCTGCTGCTGGAGCATCCGGTGCT
The DNA here is from genome assembly GCF_007210685.1 of Dickeya sp. ws52. NCBI lineage: Bacteria > Pseudomonadati > Pseudomonadota > Gammaproteobacteria > Enterobacterales > Pectobacteriaceae > Dickeya > Dickeya sp. ws52. The sequence continues at coordinate 163,006 of NZ_SZVX01000009.1, read as the reverse complement.
GTCGCAGCATCTGACGGCGGATACGCTGGATGCCTGGCTGGACCCGGCGAATTACGTTGGCAGTGCGCCGCAAAAAGTGGACGAGGTGATCCGGTACGCGGATAACACCGGCTTGCTGGCCGAGTGACGGGAGACACCATGACTACCGTATTTCGTCAGGCGACGCTTGCCGATGATGACGCGTTTCTGGCGCTGGCGCTGGCCGCCTATGCGCCGGTGCGCGAGCTCGGCATCAAGTTCGACGCCGCCTATGCGGACATCGACATGGTGCGCCGCCATCTGCGCAGCAATGGGGTGTACGTGATGGAGAAAGACGGGCGTCTGGCTGCGTCTGTCACTCTTCGTTATCCGTGGGGGCCGAATCCTGGTCCTTACGGGTTGCCACACATCGGCTGGTTCGCCACGCATCCGGATTTCAAACAGCAAGGGCTGGGCAAACAGATGCTGGACTGGCTGGAACAGGCGGTGCTGAAAGATCAGTTGAAAGCGCCGGCCGTGACGCTGGGTACCGCCAAACAGCACCCCTGGTTGTTGGAGATGTACCGGAAATATGGCTTTCAGGAAGTCGGCCAGGCGGATTTAGGGAAAGGACACCTCACGATTTATATGCGGAAAGTCCTGGATCAGGACCTGTATCACCACTGGGAAAAGAAGCACCCCTAAGAGGCGTTATTCGATGACTATGAAAAAAATTATCCTCCCTGTTTTAGCCTTGTCGGCCGCCATTCTGGTTGCTGGTTGCGATTCTCAGAACAGCAACGAAAAGGTGCTGCGTATCGGCGCCACCGGGCAGAGTTATCCGAGTTCCTTCAAACAGGACAGCAAGCTGGTCGGGTTTGACGTGGAAGTGGCGGAGACCATCGCCAAGGATCTGAACTATAAAGTCGAGTGGGTGACGGCGGATTTCAGCGGCCTGATGGGGCAACTGGAAGCGAATAAGCTGAACACTATCGCCAACGTGGTGGCGATTACCCCGGCGCGTCAGGAGAAATACGGCTTCTCCACACCGTACAGCTACTACGGCAGTCAGATTGTCACGCATAAAGACAATACCGGCATCAATACACTGGATGACCTGAAAGGCAAAACCGTAGCGGGTGTGCTGGGCTCCAACCACGTCAACAACCTGAAAAAAGCCTTTGCCGACGGCAGCGTCACTATCCGCACCTATGAAACCCGCGATGGCGCGATGAGCGATGCGCTGGCCAAGCGTGTTGAAGGTTACATCAATTCCCGCCCGATCCTGCTGGCGGAAATTAACAAACGCAACCTGCCTTTCAAGATGGTGGGTGAACCGCTGGTGGTAGAGCAGGTCGGTTTCCCATTCCATAAAGATCAGAAAGGTGACGAATTGCGCAAGAAGTTCGATGACGAACTGACCAAAATGCGCAACGACGGCCGTCTGAAAGCCTTGTCTGTCAAATACTTCGGTGAGGATATTACGGCGGGCAAATAATCCCTCCAGCTCACTCAACCCCTGCGACGCCAGCCTGACTGAGAGCTGGCGTCAGCTGTAATGGTATGGTTCATGAATATCGATCTTTCCTACCTGCTGAAGGTTTTTCCCCAGGTACTGATGTACTTACCCACCACACTGCTGCTGGCGGTGGTGTCGATGCTGGTTGCCATCGTGCTGGGACTGGTGCTGGCGCTGATTCGTGAGAGTCGGTTTGTGGTGGTGTCGAAACTGGTGGAAATCTATATTTCGCTGTTTCGTGGCATCCCGTCGTTGGTTCAGTTGTTCATTATCTATTTCGGTCTGCCGCAGCTGTTCCCGTCACTGAATGGTTTGTCTGCCATGACGGCGGCGATTATCGGGTTCAGCCTGAAGAACTCCGCTTATATGGCGGAAATTTTCCGGGCGGCACTGGCATCGGTAGATTTCGGTCAAACCGAAGCGGGCCTGTCGGTGGGAATGAACAAAGTACAGATTTACCGCCGTATTGTGCTGCCGCAGGCGATGCTCAATGCGCTGCCGGCGACCGGCAACACCTTCATTTCACTGATTAAAGATACCTCGGTGGCCTTTGCGCTTGGTGTGTCGGAGTTGTTTGCCGAAGGCAAGATGATTGCGGCCGAATCGCTGCGCTTCTTCGAAACCTTCCTGGTGGTGGGGCTGATTTACTGGCTGCTCATCGTGGTCTATTCCTGGCTGCAATCTCAGCTGGAGAAGAAACTCAGCCACTCACGGCAGCGTTAAGGAGCCGACATGATTAGTGTAAAAAACCTGACTAAACGTTTTGGCGACCAGGTCGTGCTGAACGACATCAGTCTGGATATCGCGCAGGGCGAAGTGGTGGCGATTATCGGGCCTTCCGGCTCGGGCAAATCCACCCTGTTGCGGTGCCTGAATCTGCTGGAAAAACCGGAGTCCGGCGTTATCGCCATCGGTGAGCAGTCGCTGGATACCCGCCGCTATAGCAGCAAGGAAGAGTATGCGCTTCGGCGCCAGACGGCGATGGTATTCCAGAACTACAACCTGTTCAAAAACAAGACCGCGCTGGAAAACATCACCGAAGCCCTGATTGTGGTAAAGAAGATGTCGAAAAAGCAGGCGGACGAGATAGGGTTATCATTGCTGGAACTGGTGGGGTTGTTGCCGCAGGCGCATCAATACCCGGTGACATTGTCTGGCGGTCAGCAGCAGCGTGTCAGCATTGCTCGTGCGCTGGCAGTGGATCCGAAAGCCATCCTGTTTGACGAACCGACATCGGCGCTCGATCCGGAACGTGTACATGAAGTGCTGCAGGTTATCCAAAAACTGGCGGGACAGAACACCACCATGGTGATCGTAACCCATGAAATGCAGTTCGCCAAAGAAGTGGCGGACCGGGTGATCTTCATGGCTGACGGACACATCGTGGAGCAGGGACCGGCGGAGAAAGTGATCAGTTTCTCCGATAACCCACAGACCCGTCGCTTCCTGCGGCAGCTCACCACGATTCAGGAACCGTCAGAGTTCGATATCTGATTAATAACGTATTCACCTGCAGCCCGGCTCGTCGGGCCAGCCCTATGATGACGGGGCAGAAGAAGAGGAGTGACCCTACATGAAAGAGTATGCTCAGCATGTGCCGTTGGCGCAGTTTATTCAGGCGTTCCGGCACGACTTGCATCAGCATCCGGAATTGTCCAATCAAGAGTTTGAAACCACGAAAAAAATTCGTGCCGTACTGGAAAAAGAAGGCATCCGCATTCTTGATCTACCGCTAAAAACCGGTCTGGTAGCGGAAGTCGGCGGCTTGCAGGATGGCCCGTTGGTGGTGGTACGTTCCGATATTGACGCTCTGCCGATTGAAGAAGAGTCCGGCGTCGAATTTAGTTCGAAGAATACCGGCGTGATGCACGCCTGTGGGCACGATTTTCACTCATCGGCGGCGCTGGGCGCGGCGATTTTGCTTAAACGCATCGAGCCGGAACTGAAAGGTACTGTGCGCATTCTGTTTCAGGCGGCGGAAGAAACCGGATTGGGCGCGCCGGAAGTGATTGCCGTCGGCGCACTTGACGGTGCCAGCGCCATTTTCGGCATTCATAACGACCCAACGTTACCTGTCGGTGTGATTGGCGGTAAAGACGGCGCACTGACCGCCGGGGTGGACCGTTTCGAAATCAAGATTGCCGCCAAAGGATGTCACGCTGCTAAACCGCATGAAGGCAACGATCCGATCATTATTCTGGGGCAGCTGATTTCCGCGGTGCAGACTATCATCAGCCGCACTGTGCCGTCAGACAACAACGCGGTGGTGTCGATAACTCAGGTCCACAGCGGCAGCACCTGGAATGTGATTCCGGACACCGCCTATGTGGAAGGTACTGTGCGTACGTTCAGTCAGGAGGTACGCGATCTGATCGAACAGCGTTTCCGCCAGATTGTCGACGGTATCGCCAGCACTTTCGGCGCAGAAATCGAATTTATCTGGCACGCAGGGCCGCCGTCGGTAGTGAACACGCCGCGCTGGGTGGATTTTGCGTTGCAGGTGGCGGATGCCGAAGGGTTTGAGGCGCGCCGCGTTGACGCCAGCCCGATCGGCGAAGACTTTGCGTTCTACCAGCAAAAGCTGCCGGGCACCTTTATGATGGTGGGTTCCGGCGGCCCGTACGCGCTGCATCACCCGAAATTCCGGGTGGATGACAAGGCACTGTTCCCGACCGCGCATTATCTGTATCAACTGGCGAAGCAAAGCCTGGATCAACTGTCGCAGACGGCCTGATTGCCAGCCATACCATGATTGACGACGACGGCCACGGTTATCCGTGGCCGTGTTGTCTCTGGCTCGGGTAAACATGGGTTGTAGTTTTTTGACGACAGTATAGGGGTTTGTTGTCGCTGATAAGAGACATATAACCAATTGAATTTTAAAAGATATAAATAGTATCACCAGAGATGTCTCTGATTAGCGACAGTGTAAACAAGAGGGCGTCTGGTTTTTCAGCAGATAGGATGTACCGGCAGTCAACGTCACATCATTATTAATTCTTTATTTATCAATAAATAACATTTTTTATCTTATTTTTATTTAAAGTTGGCACTATTAATGCATTGTTGCGGGGGTAGATGCTCATTCCACCTTCTATGTTTGCTTCGGCTTCATAAACCTGGGAATGACGCAGAGCCATTTACGGTGCCTGGCGTTCGGTTATTGATGAAGTGTTGTTTCATCGCGGTTGAACGCAACGTTGAGTGGGGCACCTTAAAGTTGTCTTTCAGACCTGATCTTTATTGCACGCTTGTCGCTGGTCGGCAAGCGTTTTTTTTCGCCATTATTTAGTGAAATCATGGCGTTATCTGAGGAATAAATGTGAGAACCGGCGCGATGGCGCCGGTTTGGGTCGTTCAGGCGTCTTGGGGTGCCTGTAGCGTCAACAACAAGCCGTCACGCCGCATACGGGCGGCGTCTTCGGGGCGCTTTAGCCGGTCGAAGGCATCAGCGCACCAGGCGTAATCATAGGCATCCGGCCGTAGCGCCAGCGCGGCGGAGAATGCATCGCTGGCTTGTTGCCACTCTCCATGTTTCATCAGCAATTGCCCCAGCGTGCTGTGTAACAGTGCATCGTTATGGTGCTGCTTCAGGCGTTGGCGCAACAGTTTTTCCAGCGGTTCAGGCTGGCCGGCATTCAGACGGGGAATCAACTGCACCAGCCGATGGTCAAACTGCTGCTTTAGCCCATCGACAACGATGTCTTGCGCCGTCGTGTGGTCATCACACACGATCAGCCGCTCGGCCATCGCCACCTGCATCGGTAGCGCCTGACGCGCTTTGCGCGGTTGGTTTTTCCACCATTGCTTCAGCCCTTCGCTGCCGCCTTCCGCCATCGCTTGATCCATCAGGCCGATAGTGGCTCGCTGCTGCAGTTCGTCCAGATTCGGCTCATCATGCAACCGGGTTTTGCGCATCGCCGGCAGAATATCTAGCAGCGCGCTGTAGGCGTGGGTGCGCAGAAACGCCTGTTCCGCCAGACGCAGCACCTCCGGGTGGCGCGGCGCCACTTCCAGTAAACGATCTACGCCGTGGCGGGCGGCATGATCTTCGTTACGCGCCAGTTGGATGCGTACGCGGGTGATATCCACCGGTAACTGGTTGCTGTCGGCGATTTCCGCTGCCCGTTCCAGATATTGCCGGGTACGGAATTCGTCGCCGCGTTGCTGAGCCGCTTCCGCCGCCAGCAGATAGTTCACGACCGGCTGCTCGGCATGATCGGCATTGCGGGTCAGCAATTTTTCCACCTGCAGATAGTCGCCTTCGGTCAGTTTCAACAATGCGGCTTTAGTCTGTTGACGCGCCCGGGTGCGTTTACGTCCAATGAACCAGCCGCGAGTACGTACACCGGTACGCAGTACCCGGCGCACTACCCATTCCACCGCCAGAAAAGCCAGCATGAACAGTACCAGCATGATCACTAACCCGGTGACGCTGGTTTCAATGTTGTAACTGTCGGTTTGGATCAACACGTAACCCTGATGACCGGCCAGCATGGGGCCCACGATAATACCGGCGATCAGTACCACAAATAACAGAAGTACCTTCAGCATACTCAGCCCTCCTGTGGTGTGGCGGATGCGGATGGCTGCGCCAACAGGTTGCGAACCCGGGTTTGCATCAGTTTATCCAGTAACGGCTGGCTTTGTAGTTCGCTCGGTACATCCATCGCCACCGATTGTTGGCTCAATGTATCTAATTGATCCAAAAACGCTTTGGTGGTTGGATCGCTTTCGTCAAAGTAGGCGCGTACCCAGGTTGCGGCGGTTTCCAACGACTGGCGGTAGGTCTCGTTCTGATGGCGCGGCACTGCTTGCGCCGCGACCAACAAGCGGGAGCGGATGTTTTCACGCAGATACACATCCTGATTCGGCGCCAGCAGCGGTTCAGCGCTGTCGTCACGGCGATGAATAGTAATGAAATCCGACAGGAAATTGTGCCAGCTCTTGCTCAGATTTTGCCGCCATTCACTCACCGAGGCCGACAAGGTGGAGTCGTTTTCTTCCATCGGCGCTTCATCGGTATCGGTATCCGCCAGACGCAGGCTGTCCACCTGATCGGCCAGTTGGTTCACTTTCAGGATGATGCCGTCGAAATCCACCTGGCTGACACCCGCCAACATACCGATGTCGTGGGTGATGGCTCGTCGTACGTCGAGGAGGCTCGGGTCATTCATGTCGGCCAGGCTGGCGTCGGCGCTTTTGAGCAAGGCACCGGCGGTGGTGACGTCTTTGTCACTCCATAATTTTCGACCTGCCTGTTTCACCAGAAAATCAGCTTGCGCCAGCAACCAGGTTTTTGAGTCGCTGTTGGCGAGGGTTGCCAGTTTTTCCTGCATTTCCCCAGCCTGCCGAGTCAAGGCGGCCAGACGTTGCCCGTCGGCACTCAAGGTTTTAGCCTGCTGATCCAGCGTTTGCTGCCATTGCTGTTGCGCTTGTGATTGTTGTTTTTGCAATGCCGCGAGTTGTTCCTGTAATTGGTTTAGCGCGGCATTCTGGCGGGCCATTTGCTGGTGGGCGTAATAATACACGCCGCCGCTCAGCGCCAGCGAAACCACGATAGCGATGGCGCCCACGACCAGACCGTGTCGCGGCGCTTTGGAAACAGGCGGCTGTTTTTGCGGTGAGGAGGATTCAGCTCGTTCAACCACCTCTTCGGAAGGCGTTGAGGAGGTAATGTGTTCCGTCATATGAGTACATCCTATGATCAGGGTAATGGTAAGTAATCCAGGGTCTGGTTTCGTCGCATAACGAAGCCGCGTAACCGCATGAGCAACATCACTGTAGCGCGCGCATCAGCGCATCGTTGTCCGCGTTATCGGCGATCAAAATATCGCGCCAGCCTAACTCGCGGGCCACACCGGCCAGGCGTTCGCTAACCACCACGACCCGGCAACCCGTCAGCCAGGTCGTGCGATAATAATCAGGCACCAAAGTATAGAACTGTTGCAGCATTTCTCCGCTGGTGATCACCAGCGTATCGATACCGAGGCGTTGCCAGCGCTGACATTGTTCCGCGCCGTCGTAGACCACCGGGTTACGCTGATAACATTCGCAGTAGCGCACCTGCGCGCCGCGTTGCTGCAAGGTTTCGCCGAGCAGTTCCCGCCCGCCATTACCGCGCAGCAGCAACGCCTGCTTACCCGTTACCTGTTGTAACTCCGGGGATTGCAATAATGTTTCGCTGGTTGCGCGTTCCGGCGGGTAGTGTACCGGCAAACCGCTGACGGTATGCAAAGCCAGCCCGGTAGAGCGGCCTACCGCAAAGTAGGTGAGTGACTCCGGCCAGCGCATTCCAGCGCGTGACAGCGCCGGATCGGCATATTCCACGACTTGTTGCGATAAGGCGAAGACTAAATCGCCGGGGCGTAGCGCCTGTAACATGGCAGGCAATTGCGGCAATTCGTCGCCCGGAGAAAATTCGATTAACGGACTGTGGTAGGCCGGCAGGCCTGCCATTCTGAGACGGGCTACCAGCTGCTCACCCGCAGGAGAGGGACGGGTAACCAGAATCGTCATGACGAGGCTCCTCCGTAAACCGATTGCAGAATATCACGCGCGCCGCGTTCTAGTAGTTCGTCCGCCAGGGCGATGCCAAGTGTTTCGGCATCCTGACGCGAGCCGCGGCGTTCGGCATAAATAATGCGGCTGCCGTCCGGTGCGCCCACCAGCGCCCGCAGATATAACGTCTCATCCTGCAGTTCGGCGTAACTGCCGATAGGAACCTGGCAACCGCCTTCGAGCCGGGTATTCATCGCCCGCTCGGCCAGCACCCGCGTTGCGGTATCCTCATGATTGAGCGGTGCCAGCAGTGCGCGGGTACGGGCGTCATCCAGCCGGCACTCCACGCCAACCGCGCCCTGACCGACCGCCGGCAACGATTGTTCCGGGCTGAGCGCGGTACGGATACGATGTGCCAGACCGAGGCGTTTTAGCCCCGCAACCGCCAGAATAATTGCGTCGTAGTCGCCGTTATCCAGTTTGGATAAGCGGGTGCCGACGTTACCGCGCAGATCACGCACGACCAGGTCCGGCCGGTAGGCGCGCAACTGGCATTGGCGACGCAAGCTGGAAGTCCCTACGCAAGCGCCTTCCGGCAGATCGTCAAGCGTAGCGTAGTGGTTGGAGACAAAGGCGTCGCGCGGATCGTCACGCTCACAGATGGTGACCAGCCCCAGCCCCTCAGGAAATTCGACCGGTACATCTTTCATGGAATGCACCGCGATATCGGCACGGTTTTCCAGTAGCGCCAGCTCTAACTCTTTGACGAACAATCCTTTTCCACCGACTTTGGCCAGCGGTGTATCCAGCAATACATCGCCGCGGGTGACCATTGGCACCAGTTCAACCTGTAAACCGGGGTGGCAGTCCTCCAGACGCTGCTTCACAAAGTGAGCCTGCCATAATGCCAGCGGGCTCTGTCGGGTGGCGATTCTTAGAATAGTGTCTACCATGCTCGTACCGTATTGATCCTTTTTGTCCATCGTACCATTGAAGGCGAGCCGGTGTCAGTTGCCCGGCCGTGGTGGTGATGGGCGCGTGAGACGACAAAACCTTGTTCAGGGATAGCCGGAAGTCGCAAAAGCGGCGATAATATGTTCAACGCTGAAGCATCAATAAACAAATCCGACTTTCTTTAGTTTCTTTACGCCCTTTCGGCAAGGTGTTAAATTGATCACGTTTCCAGCAATAAACTGCTCGCCATTCTTCCAATATCTATCTTGGGCAGGCTGGAAAACAACGGCTTCTTTATAGGCACTGGGATAAGCAGGCGAAACGTCTTGTACTTCTACATCGAGACACTGAAGCAAAGACTGGATGCGATCAACCAATTGCGTGTGGATCGTGCTCTGGAAGCAATGAAACCCGCTTTTCAGCAGGTTTACAGTCTTTTGCCAGTTTTATTACATCATCATCATCCGCTGATGCCTGGCTATCTTGAAGGTAAGGTTCCGCACGGCATTTGTCTTTTCTCCGCGGATGAAAAACAGCAACACTACCTCGATAGCGTGGAATTGCGCTGGGGCGAGTTGTCTGTGCCGGATCGCAAAGGCGAATTGCCGATCACCGGCGTCTATTCTATGGGCAGCACCTCGTCCATCGGTCAGAGTTGCAGTTCCGATCTCGACATTTGGGTGTGCCACCAATCCTGGCTGGATAGCGAAGAGCGCCAGCGTCTACAGCAAAAATGCTCGCTGTTGGAAAAATGGGCGGCCGGCCAGGGCGTCGACGTCAGCTTTTTCCTGATGGATGAAAACCGCTTCCGCCATAACGAGAGCGGCAGCCTCGGTGGTGAAGACTGCGGCTCCACCCAGCATATCCTGTTGCTGGACGAGTTTTACCGTACCGCGGTGCGTATGGCAGGCAAGCGCATTTTATGGAATATGGTGCCGGTGGAAGAAGAAGAGCACTATGATGAATTCGTGCTTTCTCTGTATGCCCGCGGCGCATTGGCGCCGAATGAATGGCTGGATTTGGGCGGGCTGAGCGCGCTGTCGGCGGAAGAATACTTTGGCGCCAGCTTGTGGCAGTTGTATAAGAGCATTGACTCCCCTTATAAAGCGGTGCTGAAAACCCTGCTGCTGGAAGCCTACTCCTGGGAATATCCTAATACCCGGTTGTTGTCGAGCGAGATCAAAACGCGTTTGCACAACGGCGAAATTGTCTCGTTCGGGTTGGATCCCTACTGCATGATGTTGGAGCGCGTCACCCAATATCTGAATGCGATTAATGACCCGACCCGACTGGATCTGGTGCGTCGCTGTTTCTACCTCAAAGTTTGTGAAAAGCTCTCCCGCGAGCGGGCCTGTACCGCCTGGCGCCGCCAGATCCTGACGCAGTTGGTACAGTCCTGGGGATGGAGCGACGAACGGCTGGTGATGCTGGATAACCGCGCCAACTGGAAAATCGGGCAGGTGCGCGAGGCGCACAACGAGCTGCTGGATGCGATGATGCAAAGCTATCGCAACCTGATCCGCTTTGCCCGCCGCAATAATCTGAGCGTTAGCGCCAGTCCACAGGATATCGGGGTACTGACCCGTAAACTGTATGCCGCCTTCGAGGCGTTGCCGGGCAAGGTGACGCTGGTAAACCCGCAGATTTCCCCCGACTTGTCGGAACCGAATCTGACCTTTATTTATGTGCCGGCGGGGCGTGCTAATCGTTCCGGCTGGTATCTGTACAATCAGGCGCCGTCGATGGACGCCATCGTCAGTCATCAGCCGCTGGAATATAACCGCTATCTCAACAAGCTGGTGGCTTGGGCGTATTTTAATGGCCTGCTGACCTCTGCCACCCGTTTGCATATCAAAGGCCATGAGCTGTGCGATATCACCCGGTTGCAGGAACTGGTGTCGGATGTGTCCAGCCATTTCCCGCTACGTGTCGCGGCACCTACGCCGAAAGCGTTGTACAGCCCGTGTGAGATTCGCCATCTGGCGATTATCGTTAATCTGGAGCATGACCCGACGGCGGCATTCCGCAATCAGGTGGTGCATTTTGATTTCCGCCAGTTGGATGTCTTTAGCTTCGGCCAGCAACAGCAATGTCTGGTCGGCAGTATTGATTTGCTGTACCGCAATTCGTGGAATGAGGTGCGTACTCTGCATTTCAGCGGCGAGCAGGCGATGTTGGAAGCGCTGAAAACCATTCTTGGCAAAATGCATCAGGACGCCGCCTTGCCGGAGTCGCTGGAAGTGTTCTGTTATAGCCAGCATTTGCGCGGTTTGATCCGGACCCGTGTGCAGCAATTGGTGTCTGAATGCATTGAGTTGCGTCTGTCCAGTACCCGTCATGAGCCCAGCCGCTTTAAGGCAGTGAAGGTCGCGGGTGAAACCTGGGGATTGTTCTTCGAGCGTTTGAGCGTCTCGGCGCAGAAACTGGAAAATGCGGTGGAGTTCTACGGCGCGATTTCCAATAACAAGTTGCAAGGGCTGCCGGTTCAGGTGGAAACCAACCATATTCACCTGCCGCCGGTGGTGGATGGCGTCGCGAGCGAAGGTATAATCCAGTTCTTCTTTGAAGATCAGCCGGATAATCAGGGTTTCAATATCTATATTCTGGATGAATCGAACCGGGTGGAAGTTTATCACCACTGCGAAGGCAGCAAAGAAGAGTTGGTGCGCGATGTCAGCCGTTTCTACTCCTCATCGCATGATCGCTTTACCTACGGTTCCAGCTTTATCAATTTCAACCTGCCGCAGTTCTATCAGATCGTTCAATTGGACGGCCGCACGCAGGTGATCCCGTTTCGCAGCAGCGCGCTGTCTCATCTGTGCGTCACCCCCTCGTCTGAGGACAAGCCGAATCTGGTATTGAGCCAACGTTTGCAGATGCTCTGATTCAGGGCGGGCAATCCGGGATGCATGACAGTTGGGGCGAACGCGCCCCAATCTGTTTTAGTCGAAATGAATCTCTTCGCCACTTTGTTCCGAGCAAGCCTGCGCCAGCAGGGTCATGAAATCACTGCCGCTTCGGTCGCAAATCCAGCGGTTGTTCTGATAGTCGAAGTGGTAGCCGCCGCTTTTGGCCGCCAGCCAGACCTGATGCATCGGTTCCTGCCGATTGATTACGATCTTGCTGCTGTTTTCAAAACTCAGCGTCATCACGCCGCCGTTGGTTTCGTAATCGATATCCGCATCGCCATCAAACTGATCCAGCGTTTCTTCTATCTTTAGCATCAGCGTGTCGGCTAATTGATGAAACTCGCTATCGTTCATATTCGATTCCTATTGATTTTCATGATCCACCTGCGATTATAGAGAGCATAGGTATCCGAATGACAGGTTTTAACGAAATGAAAACTCTTTTTCGTCAGGGCGCACTGGCACTACTGGTGCTGTCGCTGGCTGGTTGTGGTTTAAAAGGCCCGCTCTATTTTCCGCCAGAGCAGCCGGTTCCGGCTAAAAAAACGCAGCAGCAAAACACCCAGGCTCCGCAAGCATCATCCGCACGGCAGTAGCCGCCGTGGTACGTAGGATGATTGAGGGTAATCTCGCGGGCTGCGACAGAATCACTGGCGCGCCCGTTTAACGCAGCGGGGTCAGGAAATGCAGTTCTCTAAAATGCACGGTCTGGGCAATGATTTCATGGTTGTCGATGCCGTGACGCAGAATGTCTATTTTTCACCGGAACTGATCCGCCGCTTGTCGGATCGGCATTGTGGGGTGGGGTTTGATCAACTGTTGATCGTCGAACCGCCTTACGATCCCGAACTGGATTTTCACTACCGGATCTTCAATGCCGACGGCAGCGAAGTGGCGCAGTGTGGCAATGGTGCGCGCTGCTTTGCGCGTTTTGTCCGCCTGAAAGGGTTGACCAGCAAGCGTGAAATTAACGTCAGTACGCATAACGGCCGCATGGTGCTGTCGGTAACGGAAGATGAACTGGTGCGGGTCAATATGGGCGAGCCCAATTTTGAGCCTCAGCAGGTGCCGTTTCGCGCCGTGAAGCCGGAAAAAACCTATATTCTGCGTGCCGCTGAACGCACGGTATTGTGCGGCGTGGTGTCGATGGGTAACCCGCACTGCGTGCTTCAAGTGGAAAATGTCGATAGCGCGTCGGTGGAAGAATTAGGGCCGTTGCTGGAAAACCATGAGCGCTTCCCGGAGCGCGCCAACGTCGGCTTTATGCAGGTGGTCAATCCCCATCTTATCCGGCTGCGTGTGTTCGAACGTGGCGCGGGTGAAACGCAAGCCTGTGGCAGCGGCGCTTGCGCTGCTGTGGCGGTCGGCATCCAGCAAGGGTTGCTGGCGGCGGATGTCAAAGTGCAATTGCCGGGCGGCGAACTGGACATTCATTGGGACGGCCCCGGCCAGCCGCTGTTTATGACCGGCCCGGCAACCCATGTTTATGATGGATTTATTCATCTATGAAAAATGTGGAAGAGCAGGCTGAACGTCAGGCGCTGACTGACGAACTGGTGTTGCAGCATCTGCGCCAGCACCCTGACTTTTTCATTCGCCATGCCCGCCAGGTTGAGACTTTGCATATCCCTCATCCGGTGCGTGGCAGCGTGTCGCTGGTGGAGTGGCAGCTCGCCCGCCAGCGTAACCGCATCCAGTTTCTTGAAGAAGAAATCGCCTTGCTGATGGAACAGGCGACTCGCAACGAAGAACTGTTCAGTCAACTGCTGCAGTTGCAGATGGCGCTTTCCACCGCCGATTCGTTGCAGGACCTGCTCGACCGGCTGCACCGTTGGGCGCGTGAACTGGGATTGGCGGGGGCGGCCATCCGCCTGTTTACCGACCGCTGGCGTATCGGTGCGCCTTCCGATTTCACCCATCTGTCGCTCAACCGGACGCTGTTCGAGCCGTTGCGTATTCAGCGGCTGGGCGAACGACAGCATTATCTTGGCACGCTAAACGGCCCGGAGCTGCTGCTGCTGCTGCCTCAGGCGCGTCATGTCGGTTCGGTGGCGCTATCGCTGATGGGAAAACACGGCGATTTGGGGCTGTTGATTTTCAGCAGCCGCGATAGCCACCATTATCAGGACGGCATGGGCACCGAACTGCTGCAACATCTGGCGACGGTCGTGCCGGTATTGCTGGAGCGATGGATTGAACGCCTATGAACCCCGATTCCCCCCTGTCGGCGCCGGCCGAAGCCTTTTTGCGTTATCTGCGGGTTGAACGGCAACTGAGCCCATTGACGCAACGCAGCTACGCCCATCAGTTACAGGTTATTATCGAGATGCTGTCGTCATCCGGCATTGCTGAGTGGCAGGCGCTGGATGCGGCCGGCGTGCGGGCGGTGGTCGCGCGCAGTAAGCGTGATGGGCTGAACGCCGCCAGTCTGGCGCAGCGTCTGTCGGCGTTACGCAGTTTGCTCGACTGGTTGGTCGGCCGTGGCGAACTCAAGGCCAATCCTGCCCGCGGCGTGCCTGCACCGAAAGCGGGGCGGCATCTGCCAAAGAATATGGATGTGGATGAAATGAACCGCCTGCTGGAGATCGATCTTAACGATCCGCTGGCAGTACGCGATCGCGCCATGCTGGAGGTGATGTACGGTGCCGGGCTGCGTCTGGCGGAGCTGGTCGGGTTGGACTGCGGGCACATCAATCTGGAAAGCGGCGAAGTGTGGGTGATGGGGAAAGGCAGTAAAGAGCGCAGGCTGCCTGTCGGTGCGACGGCGGTGACCTGGCTGACGCATTGGCTGGCGATTCGCGAGATTTATGCGCCAGAGGATGATGCCGTGTTTATCTCCAGTCTTGGCAAGCGCATTTCAATGCGTAACGTGCAAAAGCGTTTTGCCGAATGGGGCGTCAAACAAGGCGTGAACAGTCACGTAAATCCGCATAAGTTGCGGCATTCGTTTGCTACGCACATGCTGGAGTCCAGCGGCGATTTGCGCGCCGTGCAGGAGTTGTTGGGCCATGCTAACCTCTCCACCACCCAGATCTATACCCATCTGGACTTTCAACATCTGGCATCGGTGTACGATGCCGCGCACCCACGCGCCAAACGAGGTAAATCCTGATGTATTTTTATCGCCCGCTTGGCCGGATTGAGGCCATCACCTTCGATTTGGACGATACCCTGTACGACAACTATGAGGTTATCCGGCGTACGGAGCAGGAGTCGTTGCGGTTCTTGCAGCACTATCATCCTGGTTTACAGGCGTTCACCAGCGAAGGCTTGCGGCAGTTACGGCAGGAACTGTTGGCGCAGGAGCCGGAGATTTATCACGATGTCACACACTGGCGCTGGCGTTCGGTACATCTGGCGATGACCCGGGTGGGTTTGTCTCCCAATGAAGCGGCGGCAGGCGCAGATGCGGTGATGGCGGAGTTTGCCCGCTGGCGCAGCGACATCATGGTGCCGCAGGAAACCCACGACACATTACGTGCTTTAGGGCAACGCTGGCCGCTGGTGGCGATCACCAACGGTAATGCCGATCCCCATGCTTGCGGTCTTGGCGATTATTTTCAGTTTATTCTGCGCGCCGGCCCGGATGGCCGCTCCAAACCGTCCCATGATATGTACCAGCTCGCCGCCGAGCGGCTGAATTTACCGTTGCATAACCTGCTGCATGTGGGGGATGATCTGACCACCGACGTGGCAGGAGCTATCCGCAGCGGCGTACAATCCTGCTGGATTAACCTGCATGACGGCAACCTGATGCAGATTCACGATTCCCGACTGCTGCCGCATGTGGAAATTTTCAGTTTGGCATCGCTAACCACGTTGCTATAATCCTGCTACTTTTACTGTATATATGATCAGTGGAATTTGTCTCCGATCCGGAGGCTGGGTTCCCTTTTGACGGATAACCGACGCCTATGGACGTTTCTGACCTGCTCGACAGTCTGAATGATAAACAGCGTGACGCCGTGGCGGCGGCGCGCAGCAATATGCTGGTACTGGCTGGCGCAGGCAGCGGCAAAACCCGCGTTCTGGTGCACCGTATCGCCTGGTTGCTGACGGTGGAAAACTGCTCGCCGTATTCGATCATGGCGGTGACTTTTACCAACAAAGCGGCGGCGGAAATGCGCCACCGTATCGATCAGCTACTCGGCACCAGTCAGGGCGGGATGTGGATCGGCACCTTCCACGGGCTGGCGCACCGTCTGCTGCGTGCGCACCATCTGGATGCCGGTTTACCGCAGGATTTCCAGATTCTGGACAGCGAAGATCAATTGCGGTTGCTCAAGCGCCTGATTAAGGCGCTGAATCTGGATGAGAAACAGTGGCCGCCCCGTCAGGCGATGTGGTACATCAACGGCAAGAAAGACGAAGGGCTACGGCCACAGCACATCGACAGCTACGGCAACCCGGTGGAACAGACCTGGCTGCGCATCTATCAGGCTTATCAGGAAGCGTGCGATCGCGCCGGGTTGGTGGATTTTGCCGAACTGCTGCTGCGCGCTCATGAGCTGTGGCTCAACAAACCGCATATTCTCCAGCATTATCGCGACCGTTTTAACAACATTCTGGTGGATGAGTTTCAGGATACCAACCGTATTCAGTATGCCTGGATTCGCTTGTTGGCCGGCGACAGCGCCAAAGTGATGATCGTCGGCGACGACGACCAGTCGATCTACGGCTGGCGTGGAGCGCAGGTGGAGAATATTCAGCACTTCCTGCGCGATTTCAATGACGTGACGACCATCCGTCTGGAGCAAAATTACCGTTCCACCGCCAATATTCTCAATGCCGCCAACGCGTTGATTGCCCACAACGGCGATCGACTGGGTAAAAACCTGTGGACCGACGGCATTGAGGGCGAGCCGATTTCGCTCTACTGCGCGTTTAACGAACTGGACGAAGCGCGGTTTGTGGTCAACCGCATCAAGGTGTGGCAGGAAGCGGGCGGAGCGCTCAGCGAATGCGCCATTCTCTATCGCAGTAACGCCCAGTCGCGCGTACTGGAAGAGGCGTTGTTGCAGCAAAGCCTGCCGTATCGGATTTATGGCGGTATGCGCTTCTTCGAACGGCAGGAAATCAAGGACGCGCTGTCTTATCTGCGTTTGCTGACCAACCGCAACGACGATGCGGCCTTTGAGCGTGTGGTGAATACCCCGACGCGCGGCATCGGCGATCGCACCCTGGACGTGGTACGCCAGACGGCCCGCGACCGCCAGTTGACGTTATGGCAGGCGACGCGCGCGTTGTTGCAGGAAAAAGTATTGGCCGGGCGCGCCGCCGCGGCATTACAGCGCTTTCTGGAACTGGTGGATGCGCTCGCCAGCGACACCGCCGATTTACCGCTGCATGTGCAAACCGACCGGGTGATTCGTGATTCCGGGTTGTGGAGCATGTACGAGCAGGAGAAAGGTGAAAAGGGCCAGACTCGGGTGGAAAACCTGGAGGAGCTGGTGACGGCGACCCGCCAGTTCAGCTATCAGGATGAAGATCAGGATTTGCTGCCGTTGCAGGCGTTTTTGTCTCACGCCGCGCTGGAAGCCGGCGAAGGGCAAGCGGACGCCTATCAGGACGCGGTGCAACTGATGACGCTGCACTCCGCCAAAGGGCTGGAGTTCCCGCAGGTGTTCGTCGTCGGTATGGAAGAGGGGATGTTCCCCAGCCAGATGTCGTTGGATGAAGGCGGCCGTCTGGAAGAGGAGCGTCGGCTGGCTTATGTCGGCGTGACGCGGGCGATGCAGAAACTGACGCTGACTTACGCCGAAAGCCGCCGGTTATACGGTAAAGAGGCTTACCACCGTCCGTCACGCTTCATCGGCGAACTGCCGGTCGAATGTGTGGAAGAGGTGAGGTTGCGCGCCAGCGTCTCGCGCCCGGTCAATCATCAGCGATTGGGAACGCCGGTCAGCCAGAGCGACACCGGGTATAAGCTGGGGCAACGGGTGCGCCACGCCAAGTTCGGCGAAGGTACTATCGTTAACGTGGAAGGCAGCGGCGAACACTGCCGTATTCAGGTGGCGTTTGCCGGTCAGGGTATCAAATGGCTGGTGGCGGCTTACGCCCGTCTGGAGGCGGTCTAGTCTGCGTTTGTCCTGCGATGTATCGCCATGATGCATCGTTCCGCCGACGCTCATCGGATGTTACGGTTGGACACAGACTAATCATCTGTTTGTCTGTTGACAGCCTTTTTCATCTCGGCGTAACATGCGCGCATCATTATTCCCGGAGGACCCACGCCTTGGACACACCCAGTCGATACTGGCTCAATAACCTACTGATTAGGTATAACTTCTAAGGCTATCTTCCCCGCGCTGATAGCCTTAGAGGTTATCAGCGATATCGTTTTGTCGCATCGAGTCAGCACCGTCTCACGGCCTGAAACCTGATGGTGACGTTTCCCCACTCTGTTTCTGTGTTTCAATCGCGTTTTGTCCCTCTTTGTTACATTTTGGGAGCATGGCCTATGCTGAGCGCATTCAAACTCGATAACTGCCGTTTAACTCGCCTGGAACTGGATGAAAGCGACGATCTGACCACTTCACTATGGGTGGATTTGGTCGAACCGGACGTCGAAGAGCGAGAATTCGTGCAGAATCAGCTGGGACAAAGCCTGGCGACCCGACCGGAACTGGAAGACATCGAGGCATCGGCCCGTTTTTTCGAAGATGAAGACGGGCTGCATATTCACTCCTTTTTCTTTTTCGAAGACGCGGACGACCATGCCGGTAACTCCACGGTGGCGTTCACCATCCGCGATGGCCGTCTGTACACGTTGCGTGAGCGCGAACTGCCGGCTTTCCGTCTCTACCGTATGCGCGCCCGCGCTCAGACGCTGGTAGACGGCAATGCCTACGAACTGTTGCTCGACCTGTTTGAAACCAAGATTGAACAGCTGGCGGACGAAATCGAAAATATCTACAGCGATCTGGAATCCCTGAGCCGGGTGATCATGGATGGCCGTCAGGGCGATGAGTATGACGATGCACTGTCGACGCTGGCGGAGCTGGAGGACGTGGGCTGGAAAGTGCGCTTGTGCCTGATGGATACCCAGCGTGCGCTCAACTTCCTGGTGCGTCGGGCCCGTTTGCCGAGCGGTCAACTGGAACAGGCGCGCGAGATCCTGCGCGATATCGAATCGCTGTTGCCGCATAACGAATCGCTGTTTCAGAAGGTTAACTTCCTGATGCAGGCGGCGATGGGGTTTATCAATATCGAGCAGAACCGCATCATCAAAATCTTCTCGGTGGTCTCGGTGGTATTCCTGCCGCCGACGCTGGTTGCGTCCAGCTATGGTATGAACTTCGAATTCATGCCGGAACTGAAGTGGGCGTATGGCTATCCCGGCGCGCTGGTGCTGATGTTGCTGGCCGGTCTGGCGCCGTATCTGTACTTCAAGCGCCGTAACTGGCTGTAATACCGACCTTTCTCTGACGGATGACTCGTTGCTCATAAGACTGACGAGTCTCTGCCCGTCCTCTTACCCCCGACGATGTTTGATAACGGACAGATTTAGCATCGATAGATGTCCGCCTGACGGGCTTCCGCGGTAGAATTGCTTCTCTGCTTTGATGTTGTAACAGGTACTGTGCATGGAGAGGTTTCCCGCGTCGACACAATGGTTCATGCTGCTGGCGGTTTCGTTGGTGTTGGGGTTTGGTCTACAGATTTACCATGTGCCGGCAGCCCTGCTGCTGGGGCCGATGTTGGTAGGGGTGACCATGGGCCTGAATGGCGCGACGATCCGCATTCCCCGCCCGTTGTTTTACGCCAGTAACGCCGTGCTGGGTTGCCTGGTGGCGCAAAGTCTCTCCCTGTCTATCCTGACGCCGTTGGTGAAAGAGTGGCCGCTGGTTTTATTTATCTTGCTATCGACGCTGGTTGCCAGCGGGTTATCCGGCTGGTTGCTGATGCGCTACAGCGAGTTGCCGGGTACTACCGGCACCTGGGGGGCTTCTCCCGGAGGGGCCTCCGCCATGGTGGCGATGGCGGGCGATTTCGGCGCCGATGTCCGGCTGGTGGCGTTCATGCAGTATTTGCGGGTGCTGATGGTGACTGCGGCGGCGGCGTTTGTCGCTCGCGCCAGTCTTGGGCAAGATGCGCAAGCCAACAACGCCTTGCTGGTCTGGTTCCCCGAGCTGGACTGGCGTTTCCCGGCCACGCTGGCCGTCGCGTTTAGCGGCGCGTGGATCGGTCGGCGGTTGCGTATTCCTTCCGGACAATTGCTGGGGCCGATGATCATCGGCGCTATGTTGCATTCAACCGGCACGCTGGCATTGCAAACGCCGGAGTGGTTGCTGGCGCTGGCCTATGCGTTGATTGGCTGGAGCGTTGGGCTGGCGTTTACCCGGCCGGTATTTTTGCTGGCGTTGCGCACCCTGCCGAAAATGATGATGTCGATCGTCACGTTGATGGTGCTGTGCGGCGGGATGGCGCTGATGCTAACGCATCTGCTCTCGGTGGATATACTGACGGCGTATCTGGCGACCAGCCCCGGCGGGCTGGACTCCATTGCGATTATCGCCGCCGGCAGCCGGGTAGATATCGCGTTCGTTATCGCCATGCAGACGATGCGCCTGTTCTCTACCCTGATTTTCAGCCCGATTTTGTCACGTTACATCTCGCGTCACGCTGTGGCCGGCACGGCGTAACCGTCGCTGCATATAGAGCGCGTCGAGCGTGAATACGCCGAGCGCCAGCCAGATGAAGGCAAAGGTGACCAGTCGGTCCGGCGTGATGGTTTCGCCGTAGACCAGCACCGCCAACAGGAAGGTGAGCGTCGGCGCCAGATACTGAAAGAAGCCCAATGTCGATAAGCGCAGGCGGACGGCCGCGGCGGTAAACAGCAGCAGCGGCACGGTGGTGACGATGCCGGCCGCTATCAGCAGCAGATTGAGCGATAACGGATTTTGGCTAAGATGACTGGTCGGCGAATCGGCCAGCCATTCCAGATACACCAGCGCCGCAGGCAGCAACCACAGGGTTTCGAACAACATGCCGGTCTGGCCGTCGATGGCGATCTTTTTACGCAGCAAACCGTAAATGCCGAAGCTGAAGGCCAACGTGAGTGCAATTACCGGCAGTGAGCCGAGCGTCCACAACTGCACCAGTACGCCGCACACCGCCAGCAACATCGCCAGCCATTGCGTCGGGCGAAAGCGTTCCCCAAGAAATATCATCCCCAGCAGCACACTGACCAGCGGGTTAATGAAATAGCCCAGACTGGCTTCCAGCATATGGTTATGGTTGACCGCCCAGATATAAACCAGCCAGTTGCAGGCCACCAGGGTGGCGGTGATCGCCAGCAGCAATAACTGGCGCGGTCGCCGACAGGCGTTGCGCACCACGCCCCATTTACGGCACAGGCTCAGCAGCAACAGCATAAAAAGAAACGACCAGATAATCCGGTGGCTGAGAATTTCATCAGCCGGCACCTGCCCAAGCTGTTTGAAATAGAT
This sequence comes from Dickeya sp. ws52, assembly GCF_007210685.1. NCBI lineage: Bacteria > Pseudomonadati > Pseudomonadota > Gammaproteobacteria > Enterobacterales > Pectobacteriaceae > Dickeya > Dickeya sp. ws52. The sequence goes on along the minus strand of NZ_SZVX01000009.1, from coordinate 141,713 downwards.
TGGGGCAATCCCCCAGAGGATATAGGCACCGAGGGCGAACAAAAACCCCTGACGGTGTTGTGGCATACTCATTGATAAGGAACCAATAACCCGCAGATGAAAAATCCAGTGTACCGGACCACAACGCGGGTGTCTTGTTGCGACACGCCGATTGACGCGTCTTTCAGATACGTTCAGCCAACGATGTAAGTGGCGATGGCACTGGCGATATGTGACTGTTTCTCATTGTGTAATTCAGCGCGCGCCACGGCGATTTTATTGCCGCTGCGTAATAGCTGGCTGGTCAGAATAAAATGTTCGCCGCGGCCCGGCCGTAGATAATCCACCCGCAGATCGATGGTGCCCATGCGTGATAGCCGGTGTTGTAATTCCTGCTCGCTCAGCGTGGTGTGACGCAACAGCGCACTGCCCACACAGACCAGCCCTGCCGCCACATCCAGACCGGCGGCGATCACCCCGCCGTGCAGAATCTGCTGCAATGCGTTCCCAACCAGTTTGTGTTGGTGGCGAAAATGCAGCGTGACCGCATCCGGCGAGAATGTCTCCAGTGTGAGCCCCAGCTCCTGATTAAACGGCATCTGATAAATGAAAATATCGCTGACACGCTGACGTACCGTGTCCTGAGTGAGCGGTGTAGTAAGCATGTGTAAGTCCTTAATCACGCCGACCGGGTGAGGCGGTTAATTTATATGTTGTTTTAGGTTAACGGACTGTTATTTTTGGTTGATGAATTATTATTTTAGGCGCCGTTATGGTTTCCCGCTACTGAGGGGCGTGATAAGGACTGGAAAACTGTGAAAAATGGGCGAGCTGTGTACACTGTCCACTGTGATTTCAGTTTGTTATCCAAGCCACATTACTATCATGATCCTTTGGGAGACGACGCACATGTATAAATCAGGTGGGATGGCGCTTGCGCTGATGCTGACGGCGACAGCGCAGGCGCAGGAAGCCCGTGTTCAGGAAATTCATGATGCGCCGGCCGTACCGGGCAGTATTATCGCCGGGCTGCTGCAAAAGCATGATACGCCGTTCATGCTTTACCCTTATGAAAGTAACTACCTGCTTTACACCTACACCAGCAATATCAATAAACAGGCGATCCAGAGCTACAGTTGGGCCGATCATGCCCGCAAAGACGAAGTGAACTTTCAGATAAGCCTGGGTTTCCCGTTGTGGCGCGGTATTGCCGGAGAAAATTCGTTGTTGGGGGCGTCTTATACCCAGCGTTCCTGGTGGCAGATGTCCAACAAAAGTGAATCGACCCCGTTTCGTGAAACCAACTACGAACCGCAGTTGTTCCTTGGCTGGGCGACCGACTACCGCTTTGCCGGCTGGACGTTGCGCGACGTGGAGTTGGGGTTCAATCATCAATCTAACGGACGTGCCGACCCGACGTCGCGCAGTTGGAATCGGGTCTATGCCCGCCTGATGGCGCAGAACGGTAACTGGCAGGTGGAGGTGAAACCCTGGGTTCGCCTGAGCGACAGTGAAGATGATAACCCGGATATCATCCGGTACATGGGGCACTATCGGGTACGGGTCGGCTACCACTGGGGAGACAGCATTTTCAGTGCCGAAGGCCGTTATAACTGGAACAGCGGCTACGGCGGCGGCGAGCTGGGGTGGAGTTATCCGATCACCGATCATGTTCGTTTCTATACCAAGGTATTCAGCGGCTACGGCGAGTCGTTGATTGACTACAACCACCGCCAAACCCGCTACGGTATTGGCGTGACGCTCAATGATATGTTTTAGTCATTTCATTATGATGCCGGGGTGATTGCATGTTGCCGCAGAAAACCCGGCAACAGACGTTGCAGTTTTGACGAACGGCGCTGAAAATAGCGCCTGTTTGTGTTTTCAAAAGCAGTAACTAACTTTTTCAGGGCAGTGAATAACGGTGAAGGCGTGTCTACGGCAGACGTATTGAATGCGGACGTATTGAGTAAAGAGATGCTGGCGATGCAGGTGCTGCGCGAAACCTTCGGCTACCAGCAATTTCGACCTGGCCAGCAGGCTATTATCAATGCCGCCGTCAGCGGACGCGACTGCCTGGTAATCATGCCGACCGGCGGGGGGAAATCGCTGTGCTATCAGATCCCGGCGCTGGTGCTGGATGGGCTGACGCTGGTGGTATCGCCGCTGATTTCCCTGATGAAGGATCAGGTCGATCAGCTACAGGCTTACGGTGTGGCGGCGGCTTGTCTCAATTCCACCCAGAGCCGTGAGCAGCAACAGGCGGTGTTCAGCGCCTGCCGTCGCGGTGAGCTGAAGTTGCTGTATATCGCGCCGGAACGGCTCACCACCGATGGGTTTCTCGAGCAACTGGCGCACTGGAATACGGCGCTTATCGCCATTGATGAAGCACACTGTATTTCCCAGTGGGGACACGATTTTCGCCCGGAATACCGCGCGCTGGGGCAGATTAAGCAGCAATTTCCCGCGCTGCCGATTGTGGCGCTGACCGCCACTGCTGATGAAACTACCCGCCAGGATATCGCCCGTCTGCTGGATTTGCGCGACCCGCTTACCAATATCAGCAGTTTCGACCGCCCGAATATCCGTTACACGCTGGTGGAAAAATTCAAACCGCTCGATCAATTGTGGTTGTTTATACAAGGACAGCGCGGCAAGAGCGGCATCGTGTATTGCAACAGCCGGGCCAAGGTGGAAGACCTGTGCGCCCGGTTGCAGAATCGTGGTTTGAGCGTCGGTGCCTATCATGCCGGGCTGGAGAATGACCGCCGCGCCCAGGTGCAGGAAGCGTTTTTACGCGATGACCTACAGGTGGTGGTCGCCACCGTGGCGTTCGGCATGGGCATCAACAAGCCTAACGTGCGTTTCGTGGTGCATTTCGATATCCCGCGTAATATCGAATCCTACTATCAGGAAACCGGCCGCGCCGGGCGAGACGGCCTGCCCGCCGAGGCCGCGCTGTTCTACGACCCGGCGGATATGGCCTGGTTGCGGCGTTGTCTGGAAGAAAAGCCGGCCGGTATGCAGTTGGATATCGAACGGCACAAACTGAATGCGATGGGGGCGTTTGCCGAAGCGCAAACCTGCCGCCGTCTGGTGCTGCTCAATTATTTCGGTGAGAACCGCCAGCAAGCCTGCGGCAACTGCGATGTCTGTCTCGATCCGCCCCGGCGCTACGACGGACTGGTAGACGCGCAGAAAGCGTTGTCCTGCGTCTACCGCGTCGGGCAACGATTCGGCATCGGCTATATCGCTGAAGTACTGCGCGGCGCTAATAATCAGCGCATCCGCGAATTCGGTCACGATAAACTGCCGGTGTACGGCCTGGGTAAGGATAAAACGCAGGAACAGTGGGTCAGCATTTTGCGCCAATTGATCCACCTCGGGCTGCTGGCGCAGAACATCGCTCATCACTCCGCGCTGCAACTGACCGAGTCGGCGAGGCCGGTGCTGCGCGGCGAAGTGCCGCTGCAACTGGCGGTGCCGCGCGTCATCAGCCTGAGCAAGCCGCGCGCCAGCCAGAAAAGCTACGGCGGCAATTACGACCGCAAGCTGTTTGCCAAGCTGCGTAAACTACGTAAATCTATAGCGGATGAAGACAATATTCCGCCGTACGTGGTGTTCAGCGATGCCACGCTGTTGGAAATGGCCGAACTGTTGCCGGTCACCGCCAGTGAACTGCTGGCGGTCAATGGCGTTGGCCAGCGGAAACTGGAGCGATTTGGCGCTCCCTTTATGACGTTGATCCGTGATCATCTGGATAACGGCGACGACTGATGCGTGCTCAGTCTGCCAGCCGGGTCTTCGCCTTTGCTGGCACGTAAAAAAAGGAATAAACATGGTGATGCTGTTTCTCACGGTGGCGCTGGTGCATTTGATTGCGCTGATGAGCCCGGGTCCGGATTTCTTTTTTGTTTCCCAAACGGCGATTAGTCGTTCCCGCCGCGAAGCGCTGGCCGGAGTGCTGGGGATCACGTTGGGTGTGCTGGTATGGGCCGCCATCGCGTTGATGGGGCTGCATCTGCTGTTGGAGCGCATGGCCTGGCTGCACCGTATTGTTACCGTCGGCGGCGGCTTGTATCTGTGCTGGATGGGCTGGCAGTTGCTGCGCTCGGCGTTGCGTAAGCGTGACCATCAGGGAGAGGAAACCGTCGAGGTGGCGTTGCCGCAACGGGGTAAAACCTTTATGCGCGGTTTACTGACCAATCTGTCTAACCCTAAAGCCTTGATCTATTTCGGCAGCGTGTTCTCGCTGTTTGTCGGTGACGACGTGGGGGCCGCCGCGCGCTGGGGGCTGTTCGCCCTGATTTCTCTGGAAACCTTGCTGTGGTTCAGTCTGGTGGCGCTGGTGTTCGCCTTGCCGGTGATGCGTCGCGGTTATCAACGGCTGGCGAAATGGGTGGATGGTCTGGCGGGCGCGCTGTTTACCGGCTTTGGTATCCACCTGATTATTTCGCGTTAATTTTCTCTGGCGGGAACAGACTCGCCGCCGCTGTGCGGGCGACGAGTCTGCAAACCAATAACCTAGCTTATCTTGCCTGAAACCGTTGCTCAGGCTTTGCGTGCCGTCGCCAGCAGTGCGCCGACCAGCATGAACAGCGACCCGAAGGTCCGATTCAGTTGTTTGAGCTGACGTGGGCCTTTCAGCCACAGCGCGATGCGCCGCGCCAGCGTGGCATAACCAATCATCACGACCACATCCACGACCACGGTAGTGACGCCCAGCACCAGATACTGCATTGCCTGGGGCTGATGCGGGATAATAAACTGCGGAAACAGCGCCGCCAGAAACACGATGCTTTTCGGGTTGGTCAGGTTAACCAGAATCGCCCGTTTGAACAGCCGACGGCGCGGCATACTGTTAGCCAGCGTCTGCAAGTCCAGCGAGCCGGCGCTGCGCCATTGTTGAATACCCAACCAGATCAGGTAAGCGGCGCCGAACCATTTCAGCATGTCAAACGCCAGCACCGACTGAGATAACAACGCCCCCAGGCCGATACCTACCAGCACGATGTGGATAACCAAACCCAGTTGCAGCCCGGCGATGGAGGCTACCGCGCCGCGGTAACCGTGGCTGATGCTGGTGCTCATGGTGTTGATGGCGCCGGAGCCGGGCGACAGGCTCAAAATTAATGTGGTGACAAGGTAGGTTAACCACCAGTCCTGGGTCATGGCTGCGCTCCCTGATTGCGGTTTTTTATGCCACAATACGCCAATGCCTGTCTTTGTGCCATAGCTCACAAAAATCAATCCGATCGGCATGATTGACCTCGGGAGAGCCTGATGAATCCTTATCCGGAGTGCCTGCTGACCAGAGAATGGCAGTACGCCGCATTTGTTACCGGGCCGCTGCTGGATTTCTGGCGACAGCGTCAGGAAGGGATGTTCATCGGCGTGGATGACGTGCCTATCCGTTTCGTTCGTTTTACCTCGCCATTGCACCAGCATCTGGTGGTGGTATTGCCCGGCCGTACCGACAGCTACGTGAAATACGCCGAGGTAGCCTACGACCTGTTCCAGTGCGGTTACGATGTGTTGATGATGGACCACCGTGGTCAGGGGCGTTCCGGCCGGTTGCTGAAAGACCGTTATCGCGGGCATGTTAAGCGCTTTAGCGATTATGTGGACGATGTGGCGACGCTGTGGCAGCAACAGGTGGTGCCGGGGCGCTATGCAAAACGGTTCGCGCTGGCGCATTCAATGGGCGGTGCGATTCTGGCGCAGTTTCTGGCGCGTCAGCCCCAGGCGTTCGATGCGGTGGCGCTGTGCGCGCCGATGTGCGGCATCCTGCTGCCGATGCCGCGCTGGCTGGCCTGGCGCATTCTGGACTGGGCCGAGCGCCATCCGGCGATACGAGACTATTATGCCATCGGCACCAGCCCGTGGCGTCCGCTGCCGTTTATGGCCAATGTGCTGACCCACAGCCATGCGCGCTACCGTCGCCATGTGCGTTTTTATGCCGACGACCCGGATTTGCGTATCGGCGGCCCGACTTATCACTGGGTGCGGGAAGCATTGCTGGTGGAAACGCAACTGTTGCCACAGGCGGCGGCGATCACGACGCCGTTGCTGCTGTTGCAGGCGGAAGAAGAACGGGTGGTGGATAACCGCAGCCAGGACGCCTTCTGTCGGGCGCTGGCGGCAGCCGGTCACCCGTGTGCGGATGGCCGGCCTTACGTCGTTCGCGGTGCCCGTCACGATATTCTGTCGGAAAAGGATGCGATGCGGGCCGACGCCTTCGGGCGAATTTTGCAACATTTCAACGATTATCATTAATACGTCTGAGCGGTCATACCGCCCGGCACCAGCGGAGGTTGAATTTCAACGTATGTACCCGATTGTTGCTTCCGATCTGGACGGCACACTGTTGTCGCCTGATCACACCTTGTCACCCTATGCTAAAGAAACCCTGCGCCTGATGACGGAACAGGGCATTCATTTTGTGTTTGCCACCGGTCGCCACCATATGGATGTGGCACAGATTCGCGATAATCTGGCGATCAGCGCTTATATGATTACCTCAAACGGCGCACGGGTGCATAACACCGACGGCGAGCTGATTTTCAGCCACAATCTGGACCGCGATATCGCCCAAGAGCTGTATGGCATGGTCTATCACCATCCGGAAATCATGACTCATGTTTATCGCGACGATGAGTGGTTTCTGTGCCGCTCTCGTCCCGAGGAAGAGCGCTTTTTTACCGAGACGGTGTTCCGCTACAAACTGTTCGACCCGGAAACGCTGGGTACGGACGGCGTCGGCAAGGTGTTTTTCACCTGTGAGGATCACGACAAACTGCTGCCGCTGGAAGAGGCGCTGAACGCGCGCTGGGGTGATCGGGTGAACGTCAGTTTCTCCACCCTGAGCTGTCTGGAAGTGATGGCGGGCGGCGTATCTAAAGGCCACGCACTGGAACAGGTGGCGAAAATCCTCGGTCACACCATCAAAGATTGCATCGCCTTCGGCGACGGCATGAACGACTATGAAATGCTGTCGATGGCGGGCAAGGGCTGCATCATGAGCAATGCCCACCAGCGACTGAAAGACATGCTGCCGAACAACGAGGTGATTGGCACCCACATCGAACAAGCGGTGCCAAAATACCTGCGTCGTCTTTATTTCTGAGACGGCTGGGAGTCCTGCGTTGAATGCAGGAACGCGACGGCCTTGTCGGGGAAATCCGTGAACAGGCCGTCCACATCGGCGCGCCGGTAGAGCAAGGCATAAAGCGCGTTGACGTCGCCGACGTACTTCGGCAGCCGATCGGCGCGCACGGTGTAAGGATGCACCACCATGCCGCTGGCGTGCGCTTCTTTTACCAGCGAGCTGACGGCGACGTTGCCCGCTTCGCCGCTGAGCAGCATGTGATAATCGGGGCCGACGCCGTCGGCGTAGCGGGCGATTTTCTGCATCGCGCCCGGTTTGAGCATCCAGTCGTAGTCATAGTTGACCCAGCGTCCGTCCGGCTGTTGCTGTTGCGTTTCCTGCCAACGGGTTTCGGCGATCAGTTGCACCAGTTTCAGGCTCATCCCCAACGCGGGTTCCAGTTCGGTTTTGATGCGCTGTAGCTCGTTGGCGTCAAAGCATTGCAGATAAACCTGATCGCTTTTTTGGCGGTAGCCGTACTGTTTCAGCACCTCCAGCACCGCGCGGGAAATATCTTTGCCTTCCTGACGATGGAACCACGGCGCCTTGATTTCGGGGTAGATGCCGATGTTTTTGCCGGTTGAGTGGTTCAGCCCCTGAATGAATTCGATTTCATCCTGAAAGGTGTGAACGCGAAAGTCTGATTTGCCCATCGGGAAGCGGTTCGGGTAGCTCTGTACCGGCTTGCCGTCTTTCAGGTCAAACCCTTCGGTGAAGTTAAGCGAACGGATTTCCGCCAGCGTAAAGTCGATGGCGTAGTAACGGCCGTCGGCGCGCGCCCGGCCGGGAAAGCGGCTGGCGACGTCGGTTACACGGTCAAGGTAGTGATCGTGCAACACCACCAGCGCGTCGTCTTTGGTCATCACCAGATCTTGTTCCAGATAGTCTGCGCCTTGCGCATACGCCATCGCTTTGGCCGGCAGAGTATGCTCCGGCAGGTAGCCGCTGGCGCCCCGGTGGGCAATGACGATTTTCTCGCCGGTCTGCGCCAGCGCACAAAGGGACATCGCCAGCGCTGCACCGGCCAATAATGGTTTGAACAGAGGAGTCATGTCAGCGTCCTTTTTCAGTGGGAGAAAGAAAAGCTGTGTGAGTGGTGATGATGAAAACGAACAGAACTCCCCGCCAGTCCGGTATGGACCGGCGGGGATAATGCTCATGGTTTACGGTAAGTAAACCATGACGAGATGACAGAATCAGGCGCGCTTCGCCAGTTCTTCTTTATGTTTTTTCTCGTTGATCATAGTCAGAATCAACAGCAGCACCGCCAGTACGCTACCGCCGATCATCACCATGAAACCGCCGTTCCAGCCGAAGAAGTCTACGGTGTAGCCGACGATGGCGCTGGCTGCCACTGAGCCGCCCAGATAGCCGAACAGACCGGTGAAGCCCGCGGCGGTGCCGGCGGCTTTCTTCGGCGCCAGTTCCAGCGCGTGCAGGCCGATCAGCATTACCGGGCCGTAGATCAAGAAGCCGATGACGATCATACAGAGCATGTCTACGTTGGGGTTGCCTGCCGGGTTCAGCCAGTACACCACGGTGGCAATGGTCACCAGACTCATAAAGAACACGCCGGTCGCGCCGCGGTTGCCTTTGAACACTTTGTCGGACATCCAGCCGCACAGCAGCGTGCCCGGAATACCCGCGTATTCGTACAGGAAGTACGCTATCGACGATTTATCCAGCGCGAAGTGTTTCACTTCTTTGAGGTAAGTCGGCGACCAGTCGAGAATGCCGTAACGCAGCAGGTAGACGAACACGTTGGCAAAGGCGATGTACCACAACAGTTTGTTGGGGAACACATACTGCATGAAGATTTCTTTCGCCGTCAGTTCCTGTTCGTCTTTTTCGCTGTAATCCACCGGGTAATCGTTTTTGTATTCTTCGATCGACGGCAAACCACAGGATTGCGGCGTGTCGCGCATCATGGCGAAAGCGAACAGCGCGACCAGAATGGCGGCAAAGGCCGGCATATAGAGTGCGGCTTTCCAGTCCTGGAACCAGGCCATACCCAGCAGGAACAGCAACGGCGGGATGCCGCCGCCCACGTTATGGGCGCAGTTCCAGATAGAGACGATGCCGCCGCGCTCTTTCTGCGACCACCAGTGCACCATAGTACGACCGCACGGCGGCCAGCCCATGCCCTGGAACCAACCGCAGATGAACAGCAGCACGAACATCACCATGATGCTGGAGGTCGCCCACGGGACGAAGCCCATAAACAGCATCACCGCGGCGGCCAGAATCAGACCGGCGGGCAGAAAGACGCGCGGATTAGAGCGGTCCGACACTGAACCCATGATGAATTTGGAAAACCCGTAGGCGATGGAAATACCGGACAGTGCGAAGCCCAGGTCGCCTTTGGAGAAGCCTTGTTCGATCAGATACGGCATCGCTAACGCGAAGTTCTTTCTGACCAGATAGTAGGCGGCGTAGCCAAAAAAGATCCCCAGGAAAATCTGCCAGCGCAACCGGCGGTAGAGCGGGTCTACCTGGTGTTCCGCCACGCGCGGACGATGCGCCGCAGGCTTGAAAATACTCAACATAAATAAACAATCCCCGATAGTTATTTTCTATAACGCTCGCCAGCGTAGCGAATGCGCGTAGTCCTCGATGTGAGTAAACGCGCAATTGTTACACTTTTATGACGTAGGGCGCTATTTTGAGCTTTAGATAACACAAATGAAATAACCATTTTTCATTTTTGAGTGATTTGAATCACATATTCGGCGTCATGCCGCCATTTAATTTTCGTTTTTTGAGTGTTTTTGTTCTTTATCAATCATTGCAGCGGCGTTTTATGTCCCACTAGACGCAGACGGCTCCGGATTGAGGTAAAACGGGAATGGCGAACAACGGTTTGCGGCGAGAAACGGATGTAGTGATTATCGGCGGTGGCGCTACCGGCGCGGGGACGGCCCGCGACTGTGCGTTGCGCGGGCTGCGTTGCCTGTTGCTGGAACGGCACGACATCGCCACCGGCGCTACCGGCCGTAATCATGGACTGCTGCACAGCGGGGCGCGTTATGCGGTCACCGATGCGGAATCCGCCCGCGAATGTATAGAGGAAAACCAGATTCTGCGGCGCATCGCCCGCCACTGTATCGAGCCGACCGATGGCCTGTTCCTGACGTTGCCGCAGGATGACCTCGATTATCAAACCCGCTTTATCGCCGCCTGTCAGCGGGCGGGGATCCGGGCGCAGGCCATCGATCCACAAGAGGCGCTGCGGCTGGAGCCGGCCGCTAATCCGGCGTTGATCGGCGCCGTGCGTGTGCCGGACGGCACGGTCGATCCCTTCCGGTTGACCGCCGCCAATATGATCGATGCCTGCGAGCATGGTGCGGAAGTACTGACTTACCACGAAGTCATCGGATTGATCCGTCAGGGCGATCGTGTCGTCGGTGTGCGCGTTTTCGACCATAAACGCCAGCTAGCTAACGAAATTTATGCGCAAGTGGTGGTGAATGCGGGCGGTATCTGGGGGCAGCGCATCGCTGAGTACGCAGACCTGAATGTCCGCATGTTTCCGGCCAAAGGCGCATTGCTGATTTTGGGCCACCGCATCAATAACCGGGTGATTAACCGCTGCCGGCCACCGGCTGACGCCGACATTCTGGTGCCGGGCGATACCATTTCGCTGATCGGCACCACCTCAACCCGTATCGATTACGACCAGATAGACAACATGACGGTAACGCCGGCGGAAGTGGATACGCTGATCCGTGAAGGCAGCCTGCTGGCGCCGCAACTGGCACAGACCCGCATTCTGCGTGCTTACGCCGGGGTGCGGCCGCTGGTGGCGAACGATAACGACCCGTCCGGGCGTAGCGTCAGTCGCGGCATTGTGCTGCTGGACCATGCCAGCCGCGACGGTCTGGAAGGTTTCGTCACCATCACCGGCGGCAAGCTGATGACCTACCGGCTGATGGCGGAATGGGTGACGGATAAAGTGTGCGAAAAACTCGGCCACCAGGTTGCATGTACCACGGCATCGCGACCGTTGCCGGGGTCGGAAGTCGCGGACCCGGATACGCCGCAGGCCGCCTCGTCGCTATCGGCGCCGCTGCGTGGTTCCGCCATTTACCGCCACGGACATCGTGCCGTAGCGCTGGTCTCCGGCCAGCGGGTGGACAGCAGTCTGGTGTGTGAATGCGAAGCGGTGACGGCCGGTGAAGTGCGTTACGCAGTGGAGTCGTTGCAGGTTAATAACCTGACCGACTTGCGCCGGCGCACCCGCGTCGGCATGGGAACCTGCCAGGGGGAACTGTGTGCCTGCCGTGCGGCCGGTCTGTTGTGCCGTCTCGGGCAATCCACGCCGCAACAGGCGGTATCGCAACTGAGCCAGTTCCTTAACGAACGCTGGAAAGGTATGCGTCCCATCGCCTGGGGGAACACACTGCGGGAAAGCGAATTTACCAGTTGGATTTATCAGGGCTTGTGCGGACTGACCGAACGCCCGGAACAGGAGGGCGGCGATGCGTTATGACGTGGTGATTATTGGCGGCGGGCTGGCGGGGCTAGTCTGCGGCATTCGCCTGCAAGAACAAGGCAAACGTTGCGCCGTAGTGAGCAGTGGACAAAGCGCGTTGACTTTTGCGTCCGGCGCGCTTGATTTGCTGGCGGCACTGCCGGACGGCACCGCGGTCGAGCAGCCGTTGACCGCGCTGGACGAACTGGCCGCGCAGGCGCCGCATCACCCTTACACTCTGATCGGTAAGGCGCGAGTCAGCCAGTTGGCGGCGGACGCCGAAGCCCTGCTGGCGCGTTGCGGGCTATGGTTGCGGGGGGAAAGCAGCGGTAACCATCAACGCCTTACTCCACTGGGCAAGTGGCGTCCGTGTTGGTTGAGCCCATCGGACAGCGTGACGCGTGGTCTGGCGGGGTCGCCGGCGTGGCGGCAGCCGTTGGTCGCCGGTATTGAAGGGTTTATGGATTTTCAGTCCCGGCTGGTCGCCGGAGAATTACAAGCGCAGGGGATCGCGGCGCGCGCCGACGATCTGCGCTTACCGCTGCTGGACGCCCTGCGGCAAAACGCCAGCGAGTTTCGCTCATTGGCGATTGCCCGGCTGTTGGATACCCCGGCGGGGATCGCGGCGTTGGCGGAAGAACTGCTGACGCGGGCAAGCGGCAATGATGCCGTGATACTGCCGGCCTGCATCGGTCTGGAGGCGCAAGCGCAACTGAATACGGCGCTGGGTAAACCGGTGGGGCTGCTGGCGACGTTGCCGCCGTCGTTGCCGGGTATGCGGTTGCATCAGGCGCTGCTGGGGCGTTTTCGTCAGACCGGCGGGACACTGATGCCGGGAGACAAAGTCTTGTCGGCACAATCGCATGAAGCGGGTGTGGCGTTGTATACCCGTAGTCACGGCGAGGTGCCGTTGCGGGCCGAACATGTGGTATTGGCGAGCGGCAGCTTTTTCAGTAACGGTCTGGTGGCCGAACGCGATCGGGTGGTGGAACCGGTGTTTGGGCTGGACGTCGATTTTCTGCCGGTTCATGAGGACTGGAGTCGACCCAATCTGTTTGCGGCTCAGCCGTACCTGCAATTCGGGGTAGTGGCGGATGCGCAGTTGCACCCGGCTATCGGCGGTCATACCCAGTCCCGGTTGTATGCCATCGGTTCGGTATTGCGGGGATATGACCCGTTACGACAGGGATGCGGTGGTGGGGTTTCACTGCTGACCGCGTTATACGCCGCCGAGATGATGATAAGGGAGAACCCATGATGAGCCGGGCTGACACCAGTTTCGAGAATTGCATCAAGTGTACCGTCTGCACCACCGCTTGCCCGGTTGCGCGCGTCAACCCGCTCTATCCGGGGCCGAAACAGGCGGGGCCGGATGGCGAACGGCTGCGGCGCAAAGACCCGGCGCTGTTTGATGAAGCGCTGAAGTATTGTACTAACTGCAAACGCTGCGAGGTGGCGTGCCCATCGGATGTCAAAATCGGCGATATCATCCAACGCGCCAAAGCCAGCCATAGCCAGCACCGCCCGACGCTGCGCGATGCCATCCTCAGCCACACGGATCTGATGGGGGCCGTCGCCACGCCGTTCGCGCCGCTGGTCAACAGCCTCACCGGGCTGAAACCGATGCGTCAGTTGTTGGACAAGGCGTTGAAAATCGATCACCGCCGCCAACTGCCGCGTTATTCCCACGGCACCTTCCGCAGTTGGTATCGCCGGCAGGTGGCGCACCAGTTGCAGTTTGAAGAACAGGTGGCCTATTTTCACGGTTGTTACGTCAACTACAACCACCCACAACTGGGGCGTGACCTGATCCGCGTGTTTAACGCCATGGGGGTTGGGGTACAGTTGCTGACTAAAGAGAAGTGTTGCGGTGTGGCGTTGATCGCCAACCGGTTTCTCGATAAGGCGCGCAAACAGGCTCGTTTCAATCTGGCTTCGCTGGATGATGCCATCAACAGCCGCGGCTTGCCGGTCATCGCCACCTCGTCCAGTTGTACCTTCACGCTGCGCGATGAATATCCCCATTTGTTGGGGCTGGACAATCACCACGTGCGCGACGGCATTGAACTGGCGACTCGCCACCTTTATCGCTTGTTGGATCAAGGCCGGACACTGCCGTTACAACCTTTGCCGCTGCGGGTGGTGTATCACACCCCTTGCCATTTGGAACGTATGGGGTGGACGGCGTATACCCTGGAACTGCTGCGGCGTATTCCGGGGCTGGAATTGCAGGTATTGGATTCCCAGTGCTGTGGTATCGCCGGCACCTACGGTTTCAAGAAGGAAAACTACGATACCGCGCAAGGGATCGGCGCACCCTTGTTCCGGCAGATAGAGGCGAGCGGTGCTGATCTGGTGATTACGGATTGTGAAACCTGCAAATGGCAAATTGAAATGTCTACCAGCAAAACCTGCGAACACCCTCTCAGCTTACTGGCTAAAGCATTGCCAGCGTAACGGACTGTAGTGGATTGCCGCCCTCTCTGTTTTTTCTACGAGAGGGCGCTCTTTTTTCATTTCCCTTTCATTCTGAATGGTTAAATGTTAACCATTTGATTCTGAAAAAGTAATCTCTCACGTCTATGACGAAACGGCCTGAACGTCAGGCAGTGCGGCCTTCTCAGGTATGATTTTTCTTTGAATTGAACAAAAAAACGCTTTACAGATGCAAATGATAATGATTATTATTGCCATGCGTTCCGGGAAAGCCTAATGAATCCATTCTTGTGACTCATCGCGGTTTTGCTGTGAAGGCACGACATTGCTCACATTGCTTCCAGTATTACTTAGCCAGCTCGGGTGCTGGCTTTTTTTTGTCTCGGTTTTTTAGGAAACTGGATTCCATTTACTTCCTTATTTGCGTGCCATCCCTGGCCGCCACCCTACGGGCCGTCGCGTTGCGACATCAAAAATTTCTCCCAGAAATTTTTTGTGGCGAGCCATCCCTGGCCGCCACCCTATGGGCCGTCGCGTTGCGACGTCGAAAATTTCTCCCAGAAATTTTTTGAATAGAGCGGTGAGTTTTTTCAGCTTTTTTCTTCTCTGGTAGGGCAGCTAGACTGAAAAAAACATTCGAGGAGCGCAACATGATTTATTTACGCAAAGCACAAGACCGCGGCCATGCTAATCACGGCTGGCTGGATAGCTGGCACACATTTTCGTTTGCCGATTACTATGATCCCGATTTTATGGGCTTCTCCGCACTGCGGGTGATCAATGAAGATCGTATTGAGGGCGGGCAGGGTTTTGGCACCCATCCGCACCGGGATATGGAAATTCTCACCTATGTGTTGGAAGGTACGGTAGAACATCAGGACAGTATGGGCAACAAAGAGCAGATCCCGGCGGGTGAGTTCCAAATAATGAGCGCCGGTACGGGGATCCGCCACTCGGAGTACAACGCCAGCCAGGACAAACTGCTGCACTTATATCAGATCTGGGTGATCCCGGAAAAAACCGGTCTGACGCCGCGCTACGAGCAGCGCCGTTTCGACGCACCGCAGGGCCGCCAACTGGTGTTGTCGCCGGATGCGCGCGACGGGTCGCTGAAAGTGTTCCAGGACATGACGCTGTGGCGCTGGGCGCTGAAATCGCAGGAAGAATCGGCCTACCAGGCCGAGCAGGGCCGTCATCTGTGGATTCAGGTGGTGCGCGGCACCATTGAAGTCAACGGCCAGCAAGCGACGACCAGCGATGCGCTGGCGATTTGGGACGAGGCGTCCATCACCGTATGTGCCGGTGAAGACAGCGAAATCCTGCTGTTTGATTTACCGCCGGTCAAATGACGTACGACGCGCCCAAATCAAGTCGTTGGATAGCGTTTAGGTTCTAATGGGCAGAATAAAGGCAGGCTAATGAGCCTGCCTTACCGGTTTACATGATGTGCTTCGCTGCCTGTTAGCGACCTTGGCTTCTACCGGCCGGCAGGCGCAACATCCGTTATCAGGACTTGACGCTACGCACCAGCGTTTGCTTACAAATATGCCCGAAAGTCACGTATTGAACGTTGTTTCCTCCTACGCCAATACCTTCTTGAATCGGGACTTCAAGACGCCATGCGCCGAAATCAAAGGTTGTGCTCCATGTGTTGAGATAACCCCGATCATAATTATTGAACTCTGTAGTTGAGTCGGCGTAACAGGTATCTAATGTTATCGTCCCTGACGCGTTTCCGCTCGCATCAGTAGTTATAACGTGCGCTGTACTTGGATTAAACTTCAGAATAACTTTATCCCCTTGTCTTTCCGCTCGTTGGTCAAGATAGAGAACCGCGTCAACATTCGGAATCCCTGCTCCAGTCGAGTCGGCAAGGCGAACATTCCAGGTGACCGTACGATAGGCTTGAGTGGTCATAGAACCATAAGGCGTCGGCGCTGAATAGGGGATATTCAGAACAGAGCTCTCACCCTTCACGGAATTGGTAAATGAGGCAATCTTTGAACCGAAAGACAACTGATAATATTGCGTTGGCGTCGGTAATTTTGCTGGATTAGGCGACACTCTTACCAGAATAATTTCATTCGATTTTGAAGGGGTGATCGTATTCTGCTGACCAGTATTGCTGGTGACCCAGGTATTACCATCATCAGTCGAGTAGGCAATCAGCCAATAGTTATTGGCTGCATTGTCAGCGCCGACGAGTTGAAGCAGAACCTGTTGGCCGCTGATTGCGGTAAATGTGTAGTAATCGACATCGACATCACTGTCAGAGTTACCCTTGATTCGATACAAACCGTCAGGTACGACAGTCGCAAGCGATGGCGCATCATTGAGCTCATAACTATCGATATTCGTATTAACAATCGCGCCAAAGTTAAGTTCGGAGCCATCAGCTGTATTGGCTTCTATATACCAATAGTAGTGTCCGGGTTTGGTTAAGTTCAGTGTGGCCTCATCACTATTCTCTGGATTGTCAGAATAATAAATTGGCGTCAGATTGTTTTTGCCGTCATCGCTAAACAGCGTCAGGGACACGTTGGTTCCCGAACTCATACCGGTGACGAACGTTGTTGTTTTAGAGGGCTGGGTTATTTCAAAATGGTAGCAGGCGCTTCCTCCATTTTGCAGACCACTTAGCGTATAAATCGAATTCACTGCAAGGGTTGGACACAGAGGGGTGAATGTGCTGTCACTGGTCGCAGCCTGGCTGCTTGATAAGGACTTTAGCGATTTGTTTTTTGCCGCGGCCTTTGGCGCAGAGACATCAGGGGTAATAACAATGACCCCGTCTTTTTCGCTTTTAGTAAATTGATACTTATCCGATGCTTTCTGCTGTATTTTATCCGGGGCCTTGAATAAGGATATCACACCTTTATTGGGTAGTTTGTTTGTATCCTTTACTTCGACAGGGACGGTGGTCTCTGCCATCGCCGAGCCGAGACTGAATGTTAGTCCAGCCGTTATAAAAAATAAGCCAGTACGATAGAGTTTCATTTCTATAATTCCTTTTTCATCAATGACAGAAATATAACCAAACGAAAGATTGTGCGGTGCACATAAACTTCAATTTTTGTGAATGAGGGGCGACGCAGGCATTATCGTGGACATGATATTTTTACAAATATTATGTCACGTTAACAATGCCTGGTTTTTCACGTAATAATATTTCCCTATGCTCTTTTTAGCGCGTTGAGATAACTAAAAATTCCTGAAGACGGAACGGATTGAACATAAGTAGTATCCAGAAGAAAAACAGTGAAGCATCACAATAGCGCTTACATCATTTTGCTGAGAGATGCTTCAAGTGCATGTTTATACCCTTCATACTTCAAGTTGCAGGTGCGTTGGCTGCCCTCGCTCACCCCAGTCACTTACTTGTGTAAGCTCCTGGGGATGAAATGAGAGACATCCTGTCTCTCACCGGAGGCCAGCCGTTGGCTGGTCAAATTCGTTCCCGACGAATTTGTCGCTCGATTGCCGCCTTCCTGCAACTCGAATTATTTTGGGTATATACTGAATGCATACAGCTATGCATCGATTCCTTTCCATCTTTTTCCTTTCTCTTTTCGCTAGCGCGAGCATTCTCATTACGTTACTTTTTTTGTAAATAAAAGTAAAGCGTTAGAGATGAGTGTTTCTATAAAACTGACTTCGCGCTCTGTTTTTTATTACGAAGTTGTCCTGAAAGTGAGATTTCATTGAGTGTTTGGCTGCTAAAGTGTGTCTTTGCTCCGGAAGATTTATGCTGCGATACCCGAAATGCTGGAATAAAGTATGCTTTTGGGGGCGAGGGGGAAATAAGTTTATAGCTAAATTTTTATCCGGCTATTATTTTTCAAATCTAATTTGATAATCTCAATAAATAATATTATTTATTATTTCTATATCCATGGTATCTAATTGTTATATATATCTTGCTAACTATTTGTTTAGTACAATCTGCGCAGTGCCGTTCTGACGTCGGAAGTGATTCAGAAAAGCATACGCTGCGATGATATTGCGGGAGACGCCGCACTGACGGCGCTTCCCGCGGTGATGTCAGAGAGGGGCCGACCTGACTAGCCTGAAACCGATATCCGAGGTAGGAAAATTGGGGGTATGGACATCACATTCCGACAGGTTGCTAATGCGCATCAGGTAACTGCCGCCACAGAAGTAGTGCATGTTGTTCAGGCCTGTCATATGAAAATCATCGTCGATCCACTCCCAGACATTACCGGTCATATCGTATAAGCCAAGCGCATTGGGTTGCTGGCGCGCTACGGGTTGGGTACTAAAGGTCGTACTGTTGTCCTTGGGCATATTGGCGATGTGATCCGGGTTATCGCTGCCGGAATAAATCCGGCCATATAAGCCTTGGCGCAAAGCGGCTTCGCCACCGCGTGCAGCGACTTGCCACTCATTCAACGAAGGGAGGCGGTATCCGGTTGCTGCAGTATTCCTGATTACATTGAGAGCCTGATCTTGCGGTACTGATGTGATAGGTCGTCCATCGGCAGTCATGTAATACGGCGTTAACTGCTGTGAAGCGCTTAACGCGTTAGCGAAGACTATCGCGTCCCACCAGGAAAGGGTTGTGACGGGGTGCTTGCCGTTATCCTGCTCTGCAGGCAGGCAATCATCGAAGTGACCGCCGTTACAGCCATTTTCAAACGCGTAGCCGTGACTTTCCGCCCATTGGAGCACGTGCTGATATTGCGAATAGGTAATTTCTGTTCGCATGATATAAAAAGGTTTGAGGGTGGTATTGGTGTGGCTGGCATAGTCCTTGTTGCCAAAAATATTACCGACATAAAATGCACCGCCTTTGATGGCGATTTCATCAGGCATCACGTTGGGTTGCACCGCATGAGCGAACTGGCTGAGTAGTAATACGGCATAAAGAACAACATTGCGTTTCATATCGTTTGTCAATAATCCAGATTTAAGGGTTCGGGTGGGGACTGTATTTTAGGCGCGCTGCCAATGGCGGTGCGAATCGTGACTTGATATTGGGTGTGTTGAATACCACTTAGCCAATTATCCAGCTCGGAAAAGGCGTAGCGAACGTCCTTATTTTTCGCCCATTCAGGTAATCCTTCGATACGGTAGGTGTAATTAATCAACACCAACTCCGGCGAAATAGACTCATAGTGTGTGATCTGATGAAGCGCAATGCGGCCGTAACAGAAATCACCATAGGGCATAAAGTTACGCTGTCCTGACTGGGTTAATGACCATATGGCCTCATTACCTTGGTCGGTTTTTTTGACTAGTCCGGCTGAGACCAACGCATTGAGCCGCCCGGATAACCATGATGCCTCGTTACGGGGCGTTTTAACCGGCCACTTCTTTTCTCCCAGACAAGGTGAATACCAACCGTCGATAAATTCCTGTATCAGGCGTGCGTGAAAACGCAGCTGATCCGGTTGTTTCGCATTGGCATCAATAGGAGACAACACGTTAAAGAACAGAGCAAAGATAGCGAATATCGTCCAGTACTTCATAAGCAGAACCGTATTTCTCTGGGGTAGTTACCGTTTTTTCGATGACCCAACTGTAAGGAGGAACGCCAGGATCATCATGACTTTCAGCCAGTTTGTAGACCGTAATCTTGATCGGTTGCATGGCGGTCAAGTCATCCCCTCGCTTTTGTACGCTAATCAGCTTCTTTCCTTTAGGGTGATGGTAAAGCCGATAATCAAAGATATTAATGCGTGATGCCGACAAGCTATAGTCAAACCAGATGAACATATCACTATTAGGAACAGGAATAATGCTATAGCCATTGCTGTTTTTGATATAAAAACTCATCCCTCGATTCGGATGGGAGGTATTATTATCAAAAAAAGAAAGGATGGCTAAATCTTTCCTTTCGTGATTAATAAGCGAGAGGTAATTAACTCCCTGTTTTATTTTCTCCTCTTGCATACAGTTTGCGTAACTTTTTGTCGTAATGAAAACCGTTAAGATAATCGTGGTTACTCTAATAACATAAGAAAACATGAGCGTCCTTTTATTAATCAGCCAATAGGCTATGGTATCCGCCATATTGCAACTATCTCGCTCATAAATGAGCCTCGTTGCGTTTTGTCTGGTAACTTGAAGTCTGACGGGTATACAGTAATGATGTACAGTCTTTATCCCGCGGGATACGTCGTGTCAATATTATTCGGTTTCTATCTCAATATTGCTTAGAGGACGGGTACAGCAAGGTAGAATATAGCCGTTTTTTATATCATCCCGAGATATCCCTCCGGTGTGCTGCATATCTGCCTCTCCCTCAAGTAACCTGACTTTACACATACCACAATGCCCGGCATTACAACGATATCTAAGTGGTATTTCAGCCTGATATGAGGACGCGAGTATAGTCTCTTCCTCTGTAAGAGGAAATGTTTGCTGTGTATTTTTTATTTTACAGGTGAGTGTTTTTTTCATAAAACATGCCTCTTCATTCGGCGATGAAGCTCTTTTCTGATCAGTTTCCTTTCAGTTACGAATGTGGCGGAAGGAATGGCATTTTCTTCAATTCGTCTTAGAAGATACGGTAACGATTTTTTTAATGGTCCAAATGGGATGTACTTGCATACGGAAAAACCCTCATGCATCAATGACCACGTAATGTGATCTCCCATACCATAAAGCTGACCAAGCCAGATGTTTTTTTTCAGCGTCTGGCTCTGCCTTATCAATTCAAGGCTACGTTCATTATGTGTAGCGAAAAAAGGCGATATACGATCGGTGTGTTCAGCAATAAACGCAATAGCGTTATTGTAATTGTTATCCGTCTCTGTTTTTTCTGCGAAGCAATACCCATGATTGAAACGTTTTTCCTCTTCAAGATAGGCGCCCCGTACTAACTTTATGCCCAGGTGGAAATTATCATTACTTGCTTGAGTATAGTAATCTTTCAATTTTTTCAGTTTGTCTTTACAGTAAAATTGTAAAGTCAATGTCAATAAAGGGTAACTGCGATTATATGTTTTCATCATCTCGATGATGAAATTATCTACAGCAGGTTGTATCCATGATTGCTCGGCATCAATCATGATTTTGACGTTCTTTTCACTGGCGGCATCAAAAATATCGATGTACCGCCTCATCACAAGATTCCATTCTTGGCTTTGTTCTGGTGTGAGCGTTTTTCCGAAAGTTATCGCCTGATATAGTGCGATGCTACCCAGGGAAGATGGCTTAATCACGACGAAAGGGATATTTTTATTTTCGGCGGCAAGATCGATGAGAGAAAAAGTCTGATTCATTACATCGTTATAAACTGACTCTGTATTTTCACCCTCTATCGCGTAATCAATAATACTGTTGATGTTCTCTTCTTTTAATATTGATGTGGTGTTTTTTACCTGATGTAATGTTTCACCACCGAAATAGATTCCGTTAATGATTTTTAATGTTGTTCCTTTACTGATGTGTAATGCTTTCTTTAATGCATAAATGGCTATTTTCCTTGTTTTATTATTTCCGAGTAACGCCGATGATAATAATTTAAATGTCAGCGTACGGGTGCGATATCGTGCAAACACTGATGCGGTATTAATTTTTTCCATAATTATTTTCCATTTTTTAAATTCTGGCCATGGCATTAAATATAAAACAAATTACGCTAGCATGATAATGCCAGGCCAGTGAATTAATTGATTTTAATGAAATGCAGAGGTTAAATTTCTACAGTTTGACCGCGATATAAACGTCTGATGATATTATCATCATTAAATTCTTCACGTTCATGGATCACTCGTCTGTTATCCATAATCAAAAGGTCCGCATCTTCCCAGTAATGTTTATAGAAATAGCGAGGCTGTTTCATGAACTGCCCTAATTCGTCGAAGAATGCTTTTGTCTCATACTCGCTAAATCCGACGATACGAGGTTCCCAACTTGCCGGCTGGCCTTCATCAAATGGGAAGTACATCAACATTTTCCTTACCCATCCCAGATCTGTAAACACTGGAACTTTAAACCAACCGGCCGGAGAGACATCGACGTAATACCCGTGCTCCAACACGCGAACTTCAAATGTTTCCTCTTCCAAAACCCTACGGAGATGAGCGGGCATTTCCTGGCAGGCCAACACATGGTCACAGACTGTCGTCGCACCTCTGAATTTCATATTTTTAATTTCAGCGGCATAAAGGAATACCAGGTCGACTTGTGAAAGTAATAACCCACCATCCGCATGGAATGGTAATTGTCCACGACCTGTGACAATTTTTCCTTTTTCACCTTCCAGTTTTAAGGTGTCTTTATAGCCGAAGCCAACGCCAATTTTTTCATCGGCATACTCGACGACTTTGCCATAGGCGGAGTATGTGTCTCTGAATTGATTGGCATCCATGGCAATGTTTTTCACCAGCAGAAACCCTTGACGCATGAGAAGGTTTTTTATCTCTTCCGGTTTGGCTTCCATAAAATCGCTGCTATGCATTTGTGCGCCAAAACCCGAATCCATGAGTGCGGTATAATTTAACATGCTACTTATTTTTCCTCTTTTAGTACTTGTTTCCGAGAATGTGATGAAAATGCTTTTGTGCATCCCGTGCGCCAAAAGCGGCTTTATGAACCTCTTTAGATTCAATTCTTGTTTTCTCAAGGAGTTCGAGAAAACTCCGGTTAGTGGATTGTTTGGTTTTTGACAGAGCGGCATAAGGGTACGCCGCCAGTTCTTTCGCCAGCGTGAACGCTCGATCCAGTAGCTGATTCGGTTCTACTTTTTCGTTCACAATGTGGTGTGAAAGACAAAAGTCCTCATCTAACTCCTGACATTTGAAGATAATATCCTTCATCAGGTTATATCCATGGGTAAATGTCAGAATAGCTGCGCCGACAGAGCATCCGATACCATGTTTGAGCTCAGGCATCACAAAACGCGCGCCGTTCGCCATGATTCGGTAGTCGAACATCAAGGCAAACTGAAATCCCATGCCGATGGCATAGCCATCTACAGCGGCCACCGTTGGTTTATTAATGTGAAGTACCGCTTCGTAAAGGTCGATAACACGGTCAATCCAGCGCTCAACGTCAGCGCCGCCGGAAAGGTTTTTTACTTCATTAAAGTCACCGCCTGCGGAGAATGAACATCCTTTTCCTCCGTAAACAACAATAGCGTTAACCTCCGGGTCGTTATTGGCATCGTTTAATGCTGCCTTGACGGCGTTTTCCAGGGCTTGACTAAAAGGGTTATGTTTATTGGGGTGATTAAGCGTAATAATTCTTACGTTATCTCGCGTCTCTTCAATAATCATTTTTTAATCCATTATTAGTTTGCGTAGATGATCACTGGTGGCGTTTTCCAGTGAGAGAGTATTTTCCAGGAAAGATTTATAGACCCGATAAGTGAAGCGGGTTTTATGGCTATAGTTATCAACATGAAGGCCAAGTATATTAGCAAATGATTTGTTAACCGATGAACCTTCGTGAATGCCAATTTTTTTACGCCAGACAATTTCTTTGGGGAGCAGGTTTAATTTTTCGGTGTACTCTCTGAGTATGTTTTTTACTTCATTATCTTTGATTTTATAATCAGGGTTAAGGTTCCTGCAGAGAGAAATTAAATCATTATTCCAGAATGGATGGTTAAGCTGTAACCCGTAATGAGCGGCGCCATGAGAAACAAACTCTCCTGTCCAGCGAGTCCGGTAAACCTGTTCGCAGAGAATTTTATTCGGTGAGGCGTATTTCTCACCAGGTTTTAATATACCGCCAAATAATAAATCCGAACCATAGCCTGTCATCATAGCGCTTACATTGTTCTGCGCCATTCGGTAGACATTAAATAATCCCGACTGAATCTCGGCGGAGAGGCCATCAAAAATCTCATTATGGTAGATGGCCTCGATAACGCCATTGATGACATCGGCTTCCGTCAGTATTTTGACCTGATGCTCAGTGCCAAGTGCATCCGCGACCATTTGAGAGTATTCAAACTCGTTGCTGATCTCTGTGCCTATAGACCAGGTTTTGATGTGTTGAAAAAACTGGCTGGCCAGTGCAGTTACCAGGCTTGAATCCAGACCGCCAGACAGTGGAATGCCAACGGTCTGGTGCGTCTGTACCAGAGAACGAAAGGGGGCTTTCAGGTAGTTGTCGATAAGTTCGAACAGCACGTCTTTGGAAATATTCAGCTGCTTGTCGGTATTGGCAGGGTAAATATTATCACTACCCAGATATTCATAACCCTGCATATCTTTCTTTATCTGATTGATAGAGCCGGGTTTGAGTCTGATGGCATTTTTTATTGGCGTAAACGTATCTGAGTGTAGAACATGTTGTATAACTTTATCTTCAGGCATGAAATCAAAAATGCCTTTTTGAGCGACGTGACCAACAAATTTTAGCCGATCTGTTATCCAGAGTGCCGTATGATCACGAATAACATGTACAGGCATAAATCCATTGGGGTCGGTCAGTAAGGTTAATTCCCCTTTTTTATTTTCTTTAAAAAAGAAGAAGCTCCCTTCTGCCAGTGATAATGCATGTGTGCCAAGATATAAAAAAATCGTATGGAGTAATTCGATATCGCTAAGGCTCCATGCCGAAGCATCATAGCGGCCGACAAGTCCCTCAAGTAATTGTCTATTATTGACTTTTCCAATCAGGTAGAGCGTTTCGTTATCCGTTACCATTTTTTCAAATGGAGATTTATCTCCAATAAATAGGTATCCATTTTGCAAGTTTTCTATTTTTAAGGGTAAGCCCGTAATGCTTTTTTTAATGTTCAAACAGGCATCACCCTTGGCAATGCAAAAGCCATGTTTCATTTCATTTCCTTATTTTTTACAACTGATCGAATTCGGAAACAAAACTACAACAAATCATGTGGTTTTAAAATTGAAATTACATATAAAAAAATAATAAAAAGCTATCTCTTATCTTTTTATTTCATTAGTAAAAAAATTAAATTCATGGGTTATATATATTTAGGGTTTATTTATATTATATTTTCCATTCTATTTGTATTAATAATAAGCTAGCAATAAAATAAAAAATAATATAGCGGATGTTATATTTAATAGTGTCTGTTTTTGTAACCTGTGCTCAGGTACATATTCTGCTAACCATTTCTTTAGTACAATCGGCGTTTTAAGTCATGGGGATGTCAACGGATGATAAAGAAAAAAAGGCCGGGACTTCAGGATGTCGCCGACCGGGTTGGCGTGACCAAAATGACGGTCAGCCGCTATTTGCGCAACCCTGAGCAGGTATCCGAAGCGTTGCGGGGTAAAATAGGCGCAGTGTTGGATGAATTGGGTTACATCCCCAACCGAACGCCGCATATTCTCGCCAATGCGACCAGCCGGGCGATCGGCGTGCTGCTGCCGTCGCTCACCAACCAGGTGTTTGCCGAGGTGCTGCGCGGCATCGAAAAAGTGGCGGAATCGCAGGGATATCAAACCATGCTGGCGCACTATGGCTATCAGCCGGAAGTGGAAGAGCGGCGTTTGATGTCGCTGCTGGCTTATAACATCGACGGGTTGATTCTTGCTGAGCGCAACCATACGGCGCGTACCCGACAGATGATCGCGGTGGCCGGGATCCCGGTGGTGGAGTTGATGGACTCGGTATCGCCCTGCCTCGATATGGCGGTGGGATTCGATAACGTGGACGCGGCACGCCAGATGACGCGTTATATGATTGCGCGTGGTCGCCGCCGTGTCGTCTACCTTGGCGCACGTCAGGATGAGCGCACGCTATTAAAGCGGCAGGGCTATGAGCAGGCGATGGCGGAGGCTGGGCTTGCCAGCTACAGCGTGATGAGCGACAGCCCGTCGTCTTATACGCTGGGCGGCGAATTGTTGCGTCAGGCACAGGCGGAATACCCGCAGGTCGACAGTCTGTTTTGTACCAATGATGACCTGGCGATTGGCGCGATGTTCGAGTGCCAGCGGCAAGGGTTACGTGTTCCCGAGCACATCGCTATCGCCGGTTTTCACGGCCATGATATCGGGCAGACTACCGTGCCGCGGCTTACCAGCGTGCTGACGCCGCGTAAGCGTATTGGCGAGATCGGTGCGGCACAGTTGCTGGCGCGTCTGCATGGCGAGTCCCTGCCGACGACCAGCGTGGACGTCGGCTTTACCCTGCAAGTGGGAGAAAGCGTCTAGAACCGTGGCGTCAGCGTGACAACCGCGCACGTAACGCCGCGACGCATCGCGCCACGACCTGATCCATCGGGCCGTTGATATCCACGGTGATCACATCGGTTTCCGCTTCATCCGGTTCTTCCAGCGCATCAAACTGGCTTTGCAGCAGCTCGGTCGGCATAAAATGGCCGGCTCGCGCCTGATGGCGTTGCAGAATCGTGTCAAAACTGCCCTTAAGATAGAGGAATACCATGCCGTCGTTGCCGTCGCGCAGCCGATCACGGTAGCGCTTTTTCAGAGCAGAACAGACGATAATGCCGGCTTCATTTTTATGATGCAGGCTGTAGGCGGCATCGTTCAGGCGCTCAAGCCAGGGGGCACGGTCATCGTCGTTGAGCGGCTGGCCGCTGGCCATTTTCTGAATATTGGCTTTGGGATGCAGATCGTCGCCATCGATAAACTTGGCGTTAATGTCCCGTGCCAGCTGGGCACCCACGCTGGATTTTCCGCTGCCGGAAACCCCCATCAGAATAATACTTTGTCCTGACATAATTTGATCTCTATCCCAAACTGTAAATTAAATGCTTCTTACTGGTTTCAGACTTTAACATGTTACCGGTATCATGATACCGGTAACATCGTGCATTGTGATGTTTGTCACATCGGGTGATGTGTCCCCGGAGACATGCCCCTACTGTAGCGAAAGCGCCGATGAAACACCGGGAGCATTCGCAAAACATAAGAAAATCCCCCTGTTATTGCCCGATTCGCGCAGACAGGGGTTGCCGGAGATCGTTATGCCACTCGTGATTGTCGCTGTGGGTGTCGCACTGCTGTTGGTGCTGATGATCCGCTTTAAACTGAACGGCTTTATTGCACTGATTCTGGTTGCCCTGGCCGTGGGCATCATGCAGGGAATGCCGGTGCAGAAGGTGATGACGTCCATCAAGAACGGGGTGGGCGGCACGTTGGGCAGCCTGGCCTTGATCATGGGATTTGGCGCCATGCTGGGGAAATTGCTGGCGGATTGCGGCGGCGCGCAGCGGATCGCCACGACGCTTATTCATCGCTTCGGCCGTAAGCATATCCAGTGGGCGATAGTGCTGACGGGCTTTACCGTGGGGTTTGCGCTGTTCTATGAGGTAGGGTTCGTGCTGCTGTTGCCGCTGGTGTTCAGCATTGTGGCGTCGGCGCGCATTCCGCTGTTGTATGCCGGTGTGCCGATGGCGGCGGCGTTATCCGTCACCCACGGTTTCCTGCCGCCGCATCCAGGGCCGACGGCGATTGCCTCGCTGTTCCACGCCGACATGGGCAAAACCCTGCTGTACGGTACGCTGCTGGGGATCCCGACGGTCATTCTGGCCGGCCCGGTTTATGCCCGTTTCCTGAAGAAGATCGATAAGCCGATTCCGCAAGGGCTGTATAACCCGAAGCAGTTCACCGAGCAGGAAATGCCGAGCTTTTT
Source organism: Dickeya sp. ws52 (assembly GCF_007210685.1). Taxonomy (NCBI): domain Bacteria; kingdom Pseudomonadati; phylum Pseudomonadota; class Gammaproteobacteria; order Enterobacterales; family Pectobacteriaceae; genus Dickeya; species Dickeya sp. ws52. The sequence continues at coordinate 114,132 of NZ_SZVX01000009.1, read as the reverse complement.
GGTCAGCGTGATGACCGCGCTGGTGCCGGTTATCCTGATGGCGCTGCGCGCCGTGGCGGAGATGGTGCTGCCGAAGGAACACCCGCTGTTGCCGTACGCCGAATTCTTTGGCGACCCGGTGATGGCGACGCTGATTGCGGTGTTGATCGCCATCTTCACCTTCGGTTTGAACCGTGGGCGCAGCATGGACGAGGTGATGGGGACTATCACCGACTCGATTAAAATCATCGCCATGATGTTGTTGATCCTCGGCGGCGGCGGCGCTTTCAAGCAAGTGCTGGTGGATAGCGGCGTGGACAAGTATATCGCCGGCATGATGCACGGCAGCGGTTTCTCGCCGCTCCTGTTGGCCTGGCTGATTGCCGCCACGCTGCGTATCGCGCTGGGGTCCGCCACCGTGGCGGCGATTACCGCCGGCGGGATTGTCGCACCACTGATCGCCACTACCGGCGTCAGCCCGGAATTGATGGTAATTGCGGTCGGTTCCGGCAGCGTGATTTTCTCCCACGTCAACGACCCCGGTTTCTGGCTGTTCAAGGAGTATTTCAATCTGAGCATTCCGGAAACGCTGAAGTCGTGGTCGGCGCTGGAGACCATCATCGCGGTATGCGGTTTGGTCGGCACCCTGCTGCTGAGCTACGTGGTGTGACGGCCGTGGCGTAATAGACGAGATGTCATCGCGGCGGGCTGGATGTGACCGCCTCTCTCAGTCTCCGGGCGGAGACTGAGAGAACGGCCCACGGCTTACAGTTTCAGGTAGGCGCGAATGCCATCCAGGAACATCTGGGTGGAAAGCATGACCAGCACCAACCCCATCAACCGTTCCAGCGCGTTGACGCCCTTATCGCCCAACAATCTCAGGAACAGGTTCGACAACAGCAGCACGACCACCGTAATGCCCCAGGCAATGAACAGCGCCAGCGTCAGATGCGGCATCTGGTTCGGATATTGATGCGAGAGCAACATCAGCGCCGCCAGAATCGACGGCCCGGCCACCATCGGGATAGCCAACGGCACCAGAAACGGTTCGTCGCCGGCCGGTAGGCCGCTGGTAAAGCCTTCCTGCGTTGGGAAAATCATGCGGATGGCGATCAAAAACAGCACGATACCGCCGGAGATAGACACGGTTTCCGTGCGTAGATTCAGTATCGCCAGAATCTTCTCGCCGGCGAACAGGAATACCAGCATGACTCCCAGTGCGATGATCATTTCTCGAATCAGCACCACGCGTCGCCGTTTGGGATCCAGATGTTTCAGTACGGACATAAACACCGGCAGATTGCCGAGCGGATCCATAATTAACAGCAACAGGACGGTTGCCGAGATCATTTCAGTCATGGTGGTGGTTAGCTCCTCTCATCCCTTGTCTTCTGTTAGACACATTAGGTGTGTTGCTGAAAACGTCCGGGTCATCGAATAAATTCACTTGCGACTTCTGATACATTTTGTAAGGTTGACGGACATCACTTAAAACTATGCTCCCTGCCTGAAACGGCAGTCGGATTGCTTTTTGTCACCCCCAGGCAGGACGGTTACCATGAAAAATGTTGGTTTTATTGGCTGGCGCGGAATGGTCGGTTCGGTACTCATGCAGCGCATGGTGGAAGAACGCGATTTTGATTTAATCCGCCCGGTATTCTTTTCTACGTCGCAGCACGGCCAACCGGCGCCGGCGTTGGGCGGCCAGCAGGGCACCCTGCAGGATGCCTACAATCTGGACGCGCTGCGCGCGCTGGATATCATCATCACCTGTCAGGGCGGCGATTATACCAATGAAATTTACCCAAAGCTGCGTGAAAGTGGCTGGCAAGGGTACTGGATCGACGCAGCATCCTCTCTGCGTATGAAAGATGACGCGATTATTATTCTGGACCCGGTCAACCACGGCGTGATCCAATCCGGCCTGGACAACGGCATCAAAACCTTTGTGGGCGGCAACTGCACCGTCAGCCTGATGTTGATGTCGCTGGGCGGCCTGTTCGCCAATGATCTGGTGGAGTGGGCGTCCGTTGCGACGTATCAGGCGGCATCCGGCGCGGGTGCGCGTAATATGCGCGAGTTGCTGATCCAGATGGGCCAACTGAATGCTGAAGTCGCCAGCGAATTGAGCGACCCGGCTTCCGCCATTCTGGATATCGAACGCAAAGTGACGGCATTGTCGCGTGGCGGTCTGGACGTGGAAAACTTCGGCGTACCGCTGGCGGGCAGCCTGATTCCGTGGATCGACAAACAACTGGAAAACGGCCAGAGCCGCGAAGAATGGAAAGGCCAGGCGGAAACCAACAAGATTCTCAACACCGCCAGCACCATTCCGGTTGACGGTCTGTGCGTACGCATCGGTGCGCTGCGCTGCCACAGCCAGGCTTTCACCCTCAAGCTGAAGAAAGATGTGTCGATTCCGGACATCGAGCAGATGCTGGCGACTCACAATGACTGGGTGAAAGTGGTGCCGAACGACCGCGAAATCACCATGCGTGAACTGACTCCGGCGGCAGTCACCGGTACGTTGTCCACGCCGGTGGGGCGCCTGCGTAAACTGAACATGGGGCCGCAGTACTTGTCTGCCTTTACCGTCGGCGACCAGCTGTTGTGGGGCGCCGCCGAGCCGCTGCGTCGCATGTTGCGCATCCTGCTGTAATCTCGTTCCGCCTAAAACGCGCTCTTGCCGGGCGCGTTTTACTTTTTCCGGATATCCCCCGTTACGCGTACGCTCCTGTTTGTCCGTCAGGGATTCTGTTTGTCCGTCAGGGATTTGTTCGCCGCTTTGCGTTGCATCACGATCATCATGATGAACCCCGGCATAATGGGGCGACTTGCGCGACGCCGCGCCGGAAGACCTTTTTCGTTTTTTTGTGAGGCTGACACTGACATGCAACGACTGACGATTTCTCTGGATGACCCGCTGGCTGAGGCGCTGGATGCGCTGATGCTGCGCAAAGGCTATGCCAACCGGTCGGAAGCGTTTCGCGATATGCTGCGGCGCGAGCTGGGCGAAATGACGGTGGCGCAGGATAAAAACGCCGAGTGTGTGGCGGTGCTGAGCTATGTGTATGACCACCACGAACGCCAGTTGTCGAGCCGGCTGGCGGGGATGCAGCATGAACATCATCACCTGACCGTTTCCACCATGCACACGCACCTCAGCCATGACGAGTGTGTGGAAACCGTGATCCTGCGCGGCCCCACTGAGCGTGTAGAGCAGTTTGCCGCGTCGGTTATCGCTCAGACCGGCGTGCGCCACGGCCGGCTGAACCTGATCCCGATGGAGCAGGCCGCCGCTAAGGAATAACGAAATAAATGCAGCAACACCGGTGTTATCGTCAAGCCGGTTTGCGGGCAGGCTGGCGTCAGCGGCGGTCGGCGCGTGGCGAAAAATCGCCGGAGAGACTCATTAACTGTATGAATTATAAATAATACAAAATATTTTCCCGCCGAAATAATATATAACGCTTGCATTCATTGCGGATGAATGCGTTAATGACGCCACGGTTTGTTAGTCAGACCTATTTATGCAAAGCATTTTACTAAAGCAGTCCTCAGTCCAAGCGTTATCCCTGATATCACTTCCCCTGAATCTCTTTTTTTCTTGCTCATAAGTATTTCCTGCATTGCAGACCCATGTTGCCCTCAGAACGGGCTGGAAAAAAATTACGAGGTAGTATGATGTCTAATAAAATGACTGGTTCAGTAAAATGGTTTAACGAATCTAAAGGTTTTGGCTTTATCAGCCCGGCTGATGGCAGCAAAGACGTATTCGTGCATTTCTCTGCAATTCAGAGCGATAGCTTTAAGACCCTGTATGAAGGTCAGAAAGTAGAATTCGTTATCGGCAACGGCCCGAAAGGTCCTTCTGCTGAAAACGTAGTAGGGCTGTAATTCTTCCCGGGTAATCATCGCTTACGATCGCGAGGATGGCGTGAGCCGGAGCAGTGAAGTTGATGTGTTACCCTGGTTCGCCTGAGAGCGGCTTCCCCACAAGGGAAGCCGTTTTTTATTGTCAGGCCAAAATCACCACCCTGGGCGGGGGTGATTGTTTAGACGTTATCGCTGCTCGCTTATGCCATCCGTAGCGGTACGCGTACCTTTACGCGGGTAAAGCGATTCGGCTCGCTGGTGACGGTGATGCCGTAGTGATGGCCGTAACGTGCTTTAACGCGTCGATCCACCAGATTCATCCCCAGTCCGTCGCTGCCGTTGCGCGGGTAATAAGCGCCGGCGTTGTCCTCTATCGTGAGTTCCAGCATATTGGCGTGGGTGCGCGCGTCGATACGCAGGCGGCCGTCATCCAGCATGTGGGAAATACCGTGTTTGATGGCGTTTTCCACCAGCGGCTGTAAAGAAAAAGCCGGTAGTCTGGCGGATCGGAGCGATAAAGGAACGGCGATCTCCACCGTCAACAGGTTGGTGAACCGCGCTTTTTCAATGTCGAGGTACGCGCTGATATGCTCCAGCTCATCGCCGAGTGTGACTTCGTCGCCGCTGCGCTTGAGATTTTTGCGAAAAAACGTCGACAACGACAGCACCAACTGGCGAGCCTGGTCTGGATTGCGGCGAATAATCGCCGACAGCGTATTCAGGGTATTGAACAGGAAATGCGGGTTGACCTGCGCGTGCAGCAGCTTGATTTCGGATTGCGCCAGCAACTGCTTCTGTTGTTCGAAACGGCCGGCGAAAATTTGGGCTGACAGCAGATGGCCGATACCTTCCCCCAGCGTCCGGTTGATACTGGAAAATAACTTGTTTTTCGGCTCATACAATTTGATGGTGCCGACCACCCGCTGTTCTTCGCCACGCAGGGGGATCACCAGCGTCGAGCCGAGCTTACATTGCGGCGAAACCGAGCAGCAAAACGGTATTTCGTTGCCATCGGCGTACACCACTTCATTGTTGTCGATAGCCTGATGGGTGTGGGATGAGGTAATCAGCGTGCCGACTCTGTGGTGCTCGTCGCCGATGCCGATAAACGCCAGCAGTTTTTCCCGGTCGGTGATGGCGACGGCGCCGACGCCCAACTCTTCATACAGTATGCGGGCGACCCGCATACTGGTTCCCGGATTAAACCCCTGACGCAGTATACCTTCCGCCCGGGCGGCAATCTGCAACGCGCGGGCGGAAAATGCCGAGGTGTACTTTTCAAACATTGCCCGGCGGTCCAGCAGGATCCGCATGAACATTGCGGCTCCGATGCTGTTGGTAATCATCATCGGCAAGGCGATGCTTTTGACCAGCATCAGCGCGTCGCCAAACGGGCGCGACAGCAGCAGGATGATGCTCATCTGCACTATTTCCACCAACAGGGTGACGGCGGCGATAACCAGCGGCTGGAATAACAGGTCGATGCGGTGGTGACGAATCATATAGCGGTGCAGCAACCCGCCGACCAGCCCCTCCAACGTAGTGGACACCATGCAGGCCATCGCCGTCATGCCGCCCAGTGAATAACGGTGCAATCCGCCGGTGAACCCGACCAGCATACCGACCGAAGGGCCGCCCAGTACACCACCCAGCAGCGCGCCGATGGCGCGGGTATTGGCGATGGAGTCGTCGATATGCAGGCCGAAATAGGTGCCGAGAATGCAGAACATGGAGAACGTCAGGTAGCAGATAAGCTTGTGCGGCAGATGGAGCGTGACCTGCGTTAGCGGAGTGAACAGCGGCGTTTTACTTAACAGATAAGCGATGACCAGATAGACGCATGTCTGCTGCAGCAATGACAGAATTAACTCAACCTGACTGACCATAAACGACCTACCTCCCTGTTTGATCAAGTCATTCTACGCGTAGGATCTCAGGGTAACCCAAACGAGATCAATATTCGCTAACGCTATGATTAATTATTTTTTCTTATGGTTATCAGGCGTAAAAATTTATCCAATATCTCAAATATTTTCCCTTTTCTTGACTAAGCTGAATCTTAGGCTTACCTGAAGAATACTTCGCAGCCTAGATATTACTGTGATGTTTCATTTTTTCAGGTCGGTTTTCTTTTTTATGGGGCAGGCTGGTTCCTTTTTTGTTATTGACGCAGGGCATTCGCATACTAATAAACGTGCTGAAGAAATGACCTGTCTCTTTAACATCTTTACTTTATTTAGATGGTTAATTCAGAGGACGGATGCCATGTCAGGATTTTCCGATCGGAACATCATTAATCTCCTTTTTTCCGGCCATTACGCCGATCCTTTTGCAGTATTGGGTATGCACGTCACCTCGTCAGGCCTGGAAGTTCGTGCGCTGCTTCCGGATGCCAGCGATGTACACGTGGTAGACGCACACAGCGGACGTAAAGTCGCACACCTGCAGCGCCTGGACCCGCGCGGTTTTTTCGTTGCAGTGATCCCTCGTCGTAAAAAGCCGTTCAGCTATCGGCTGGCGGTGACCTGGCAGCAAGATACGCATGTGATTGACGACCCTTATCGTTTTGGCCCGTTGTTGCAGGAGCTGGATATCTGGCTGCTGGCGGAGGGGCGCCATTTGCGGCCGTTTGAAACATTGGGCGCGCATCCGTCCACGCTGGATGGCGTCGGCGGCACCTGCTTCGCCGTCTGGGCGCCGAATGCTCAGCGGGTGTCGGTAGTGGGTGATTTCAATTTTTGGGATGGGCGGCGCCACCCGATGCGGCTGCGGCGCGAGAACGGCGTGTGGGAGCTGTTTGTGCCGGGCGTCGGGGTCGGGCAGTTGTACAAATTCGAAATCATCGATTGCTACGGCAATGTGCTGGTGAAATCAGACCCGTATGCCTTCGCCTCTCAGATGCGGCCGGATACCGCCTCGGTGGTCAGTGCGTTACCGCCCGCGTTGCCGGTGGATGAGGCGCGGCAATCCGCCAACGATTTACAGTCGCCTATTTCCATTTACGAGGTGCATCTGGGGTCATGGCGGCGGCATGACGACAATAATTTCTGGCTCAGTTACCGCGAACTGGCGGACCAACTGGTGCCGTACGTTAAAGACATGGGGTTCACCCACGTTGAACTGATGCCGGTGCATGAACATCCGTTTGACGGCAGTTGGGGTTACCAGCCGCTGGGGCTGTATGCACCGACCCGCCGCTTCGGCTCGCCGGAGGATTTCCGTTATCTGGTCAGCGCCTTTCATGAGGCGGGCATCAATGTGTTGCTGGACTGGGTATCCGGCCATTTCCCGGCGGACAGCTACGGTCTGGCGCGGTTTGACGGTACGGCGCTGTATGAATATGCCGACCCGAAAGAGGGTTACCATCAGGACTGGAATACGCTGATTTATAACTTCGATCGCCATGAGGTGCGTAACTATCTGGCGGGTAACGCGTTGTACTGGACGGAGCGGTTTGGCGTCGACGGGTTACGGGTAGACGCGGTGGCATCAATGATTTACCGCGACTACAGCCGCCGCGACGGCGAATGGGTGCCGAACTATTACGGCGGCAAGGAGAACCTGGAGGCGATCGGCTTTTTACGTTACACCAACCAGATGCTGGGCCAGAACCGTGCCGGAGCCGTCACCATCGCCGAAGAGTCCACCGATTATGCCGGGGTGACGTTGCCGCCGGAACATAGCGGGTTGGGTTTTCACTATAAGTGGAACATGGGTTGGATGCACGACTCGCTGGCCTACATGCAACAGGATCCGGTGCATCGTAAATACCACCACGACCTGCTGACCTTCGGCATGTTGTATGCCTACAGCGAGAACTTCGTCCTGCCGCTGTCGCACGATGAAGTGGTACACGGCAAACGTTCTTTGCTGGATAGGATGCCGGGCGACGCCTGGCAGAAATTCGCCAACCTGCGTGCCTATTACGGCTTCATGTGGGCTTATCCCGGCAAGAAGCTGCTGTTTATGGGCGGCGAGTTTGCACAAGGGCGGGAATGGAACCACGACACCAGCCTGGACTGGCACCTGCTGGATGAGCCCGAAGGCTGGCATGTCGGCGTGCAGCAACTGGTGCGCGACCTCAACCATTGTTATCGCCAACACCCGCCGCTCTATCAATGCGACTACCTGCATCAGGGATTTGAATGGGTGGTGGTAGACGATCGCGAGAACTCGGTATTCGCCTTTATCCGGCGTGATGCCGAGGGCAACGAGATATTGATTATCAGCAACTTTACGCCGGTCCCCAGAGAGGGATATCGCGTCGGCATTAACCAGCCGGGACACTGGCGTGAAGTGCTGAATACCGATTCCATGCATTACCACGGTAGTAACCTTGGCAATCAGGGATTAGTGCGTAGCGAAGCGGTGGGCAGCCATTCCCGCCCACAGTCGCTGGTGTTAACGCTGCCGCCGCTCTCCACCTTGTATCTGGTGAAGGAGGCGTAATGGTTGAGCTGCTGGCGGGTCGGCCGCGACCGTTAGGTTCTCATTTCGATGGCGAAGGGGTGAACTTCGCGTTGTTCTCATCCAGGGCATCGCGGGTGGAGTTATGTATTTTTGACGGGCTGCGGGAGCAGCGTCTGCCGTTGACGGCCCGTACCGGCGATATCTGGCACGGTTATCTGCCGGATGCGCAACCGGGGTTGTGTTACGGCTACCGGGTCGACGGCGCGTTCGATCCGCAACGCGGTCTGCGCTTTAACGCCAACAAGCTGCTGCTTGACCCTTGCGCCCGGCAGATGGACGGCTGGGTAGTGGATGACGAGCGGCTGCATGGCGGCTATGACTATCCCGATGCGGTAGACAGCGCCGAGGTGATGCCGCGCAGCGTGGTGGTGGATGAGCGCTACGACTGGCAGGGCGATGCGTTTCCGCGCACGCCCTGGAGCCAAACGGTGTTATACGAAGCGCATGTGCGCGGGTTGACGCGGCGACATCCGCGTATTCCGGCGGCGATACGCGGTACTTACGCCGCGCTGGCTCACCCGGTGATGCTGGATTATCTGACGAAGCTGGGCGTGACGGCGCTGGAGTTGATGCCAGTCCAGCAACACGCCGATGAACCGCGTTTGCAGGCGATGGGGCTGCGCAATTACTGGGGTTACAACACGTTGTTGCCGTTCGCGGTGGACAGCAGTCTGGCGGCCGGCGACGAACCGCTCAACGAGTTCCGCGACATGGTGCGGGCGCTGCATAACGCCGGGATCGAGGTGATTCTGGACGTGGTGTTCAATCACAGCGCGGAGCTGGATGCCGACGGCCCGACCCTGACGTTGCGCGGTATCGACAACGCCAGCTACTACTGGCTGACGCAGGACGGCGCTTATCACAACTGGGCTGGGTGCGGCAATGTGCTGCGGCTTGAACATCCGGCCGTGTTGCAGTGGGTGATTGAGTGCCTGACGTTCTGGCATGAAACCTGCCATGTGGATGGTTTTCGTTTTGATCTGGCGACGATTTTGGGGCGTATGCCGGACTTTTCCTCTTCAGCCCCGTTCTTTACCGCCCTGCGTAATCATCGGTCGTTGCGCAACTGCAAGCTGATTGCCGAACCCTGGGACATCGGCCCCGGTGGTTACCAACTGGGCAAGTTTCCGTCGCCGTTTGTCGAGTGGAACGACCGTTTTCGTGACGATATTCGCCGTTTCTGGCTGCACGGCGATCTGCCTGTCGGGGTGTTTGCCCGCCGTTTCGCGGCTTCCAGCGAAGTGTTTGAACGCAACGGCCGCTTACCCTGGGCATCGGTCAACATGCTGACTTCCCATGACGGTTTTACCCTGCGCGATCTGGTGAGCTTCAACTACAAGCATAACCAGGCCAATGGCGAACAAAACCGGGACGGCACCAACAGCAATTTCAGCTTCAACCATGGCACCGAAGGGCTGGAGGCGGACGAGGCAACGCAGGCGCGGCGTCGCGCCAGTCAACAGGCGCTGCTGACGACGCTGTTGTTATCGCAGGGCACGCCGATGCTGCTGGCCGGCGACGAGTTCGGCAGCAGCCAGCAAGGCAACAATAACGCGTATTGCCAGGATAACGCGCTGGCCTGGTTGCACTGGGAAACGGCGGATACCGAGTTGATCGCGTTTACCGCCGGGTTGCTCCGCTTGCGTCGCGCTATCCCGGCGTTACAGAAGGCGGGCTGGTGGCGTGACGACGAAGACGACGTACGGTGGCTGAATGCACAGGGAGAGCCGCTGACGCCATACGAATGGGAACAGGGCGAACACCGGTTACAAATTCAGCTTTCTAAACACTGGCTGCTATTGATCAACGCCACGTCGCAGACGAGTGATTTTTCTCTCCCCAAAGGGGAGTGGCGGGTCGCTCCACCGTTCGATGCTGCCGACCATCCGCTCAATGAGCGGGTTTGGCGCGGGCAGGCGAATGCGGTGTGTGTACTGGTAAAAAAATAAAAAAAAGGAGTCTGACATGGTGAGTACCGAGAAACACGATCCTCTAATGCTGGCCAGACAGTTGCCCCTGAAATCCGTCGCGCTGATTTTGGCGGGAGGACGAGGGACCCGGCTGAAAGATTTGACGGCGCACCGCGCTAAACCCGCGGTACATTTCGGCGGTAAATACCGGATTATCGATTTTGCGCTCTCTAATTGCCTGAACTCCGGCATTCGCCGGATTGGCGTGATTACCCAGTATCAGTCGCACACGTTGGTGCAGCATATCCAGCGCGGCTGGTCGTTCCTGAATATCGAAATGAATGAATTTGTCGATTTGCTGCCGGCGCAGCAACGGCACGATGAAAACGATCACTGGTATCGCGGTACTGCCGACGCCGTATGCCACAACCTGGATATTATCCGGCGCTACGGGGCGGAGTACGTGGTGATTCTGGCCGGCGATCACATCTACAAGATGGATTATTCCCGCATGTTGCTTGACCACGTGGAGAACGGCGCCGAGTGTTCAGTGGCCTGTATCCCGGTGCCTATCAAGGAAGCACACGCGTTTGGCGTGATGAGCGTGGATAAAGACAATCGCATTATCAGCTTCGACGAAAAACCCGCCAACCCGGCACCGATGCCGGATGACCCCGATATGGCGCTGGCCAGTATGGGGATCTACGTATTCAACGCCAAATACCTGTACCGGATTTTGGAAGCGGATGTGTGCACCTCGGAGTCCAGCCATGACTTCGGCAAGGATCTGATCCCAAAAATCGTCGCGCAGGGACATGCCTGGGCGCACCCCTTCACGCTCTCCTGCGTCACCTCTTCGGATAACGCGCCGCCGTACTGGCGGGATGTCGGCACGCTGGAAGCTTATTGGCGCGCCAATCTTGACCTGGCGTCGGTGATGCCGGAACTGGATATGTACGACCATAACTGGCCGATTCGCTCGGCGATGGCGGCGCTGCCGCCCGCCAAATTCGTCCAGGACCGCTCCGGCAGCCACGGGCTAACCATGAACTCGCTGGTATCCGGCGGGTGCATTGTTTCCGGCTCGGTGGTTACGCACTCGGTGCTGTTCCCGCGGGTACGTATCAACTCCTTTTGCAGTATTGATTCATCGGTGCTGCTGCCGGATGTCAACGTAGGGCGTTCATGCCGTCTGCATCGCTGCATCGTCGATCGGGCCTGCGATATTCCGGAAGGGATGGTGATCGGCGAAAACGCGGAAGAAGACAGCCGTCGCTTTTATCGCTCCGAAGAGGGAATCGTGCTGGTGACGCGCGCCATGCTGGCCAGGCTCAAGCCCTGATCTGAACGTAACCGGCCGTGGTCGGCCGGAGGATTGATGCTGCCCGCGAGCTGGCGCGGGCGGCGGAATGGGAGACAAGATGCGGGTATTACACGTGTGTTCGGAGCTATTCCCCTTGCTGAAAACCGGGGGACTGGCGGATGTAGTGGGAGCATTGCCCAGCGCGCAGATCGCGGCGGGGATGGATGTACGGGTGCTGTTGCCGGCGTTTCCCGATGTGAAAAAAGGTATTCCGGATGCGCAGGTGGTGCGGGAGCTGGATACGTTTGGCGGTCATGTCACGCTGCGTTACGGTCATTACAACGGAGTAGGCATCTATCTGATAGACGTTCCTCATCTGTATGACCGGGCTGGCAGCCCGTATCACGATACCTCGTTGTTTGCTTATTCAGACAATGTCGTGCGTTTCGGTTTACTGGGTTGGATGGGCGCGGAAATGGCCAGCGGCGCGGATCCGTTCTGGCGTCCCGACATTGTTCATGCCCATGACTGGCACGCCGGGTTGGCCTGTGCCTATCTGGCGGCGAAAGGCCGACCGGCAAAATCGGTATTTACCGTCCATAATCTGGCTTATCAGGGATTATTTGATGCTCGTCACATGTCGCAACTGCGGTTGCCGCCGGAGTACTTCAGCATGTACGGGTTGGAGTTCTACGGCCAGATCTCGTACCTCAAAGCCGGGCTGTACTATGCGGATCACATCACTACCGTCAGCCCGACCTATGCGCATGAGATAACCCAGCCCGAATACGGTTACGGTCTGGAAGGGCTACTGAAGTCTCGGGAAGAAGCCGGCCGCTTGTCCGGCATCCTCAACGGGGTGGATGACGATATCTGGAATCCGGCGCACGATTCGCTGCTGACGGCGACGTATAGCCGCGATGAGCTGGCGCGCAAGGCGGAGAACAAACGGCATTTGCAGACGGCGATGGGGCTGAAGGTGGACGACCGGGTGCCGGTGTTCGCCATCGTCAGCCGCCTTACCAGCCAGAAAGGGCTGGATATCGCGTTGCAAACCGTCACGAGTTTGCTTGAACAAGGTGGGCAACTGGTGGTGCTGGGGGCGGGCGATGCCACCTTACAGGAGGGTTTTCTGGCGGCGGCGGCGGAGTATCACGGTCGCGTCGGCGTTCAGATTGGTTATCACGAAGCGTTTTCGCACCGCATTATTGGCGGTGCGGATGTGATTATGGTTCCTAGTCGGTTCGAACCTTGCGGTTTGACCCAGTTGTACGGCCTGAAATACGGCACGTTACCGCTGGTCAGACGTACTGGCGGGCTGGCGGATACCGTGGCTGACTGCTCGCTGGAAAATCTGGCCGATGGCCTGGCGAGTGGTTTTGTGTTCAGCGATTGCAACGTAGCATCGCTGTCGCGGGCGATTCGTCGGGTCTTTGTGTTGTGGTCGCGTCCTTCGCTCTGGCGTTATGTTCAGCGTCAGGCAATGGCAATGGATTTTAGTTGGCAGGTCGCAGCCCAAGCCTATCGTGCGCTTTATCAACGTCTGTGGTAGTACGCATCAGTGGGAATGACATTATGAACTCTCCATTTATCTACAACTCACCTACGCTCAGCGTAGACGCGTTGAAACACTCCATCGCTTACAAGCTGATGTTTACCATCGGCAAGGACCCCAGCATCGCCAGTAAACATGACTGGCTGAATGCGGCGGTGTTGGCGGTGCGGGACCGCATGGTCGAGCGCTGGTTACGTTCCAGTCGTGCGCAGTTATCGCAGGACGTTCGGCAGGTTTACTATTTGTCGATGGAGTTTCTGTTGGGGCGCACCTTGTCCAACGCCTTGCTGGCGATGGGCATGTTTGACGACCTGCGCGACGCGCTGGAAGCGATGGGGCTGGACCTGAACGAACTGCTGGAAGAAGAAGACGATCCGGCGTTGGGCAACGGCGGCCTTGGCCGTCTGGCCGCGTGTTTTCTCGACTCGCTCGCGACGATGGCGCTGCCGGGGCGGGGCTATGGCATCCGCTATGAATACGGTATGTTCCGGCAAAATATCGTTGACGGTAAGCAGGCGGAATCGCCGGATTACTGGCTGGAATACGGCAACCCGTGGGAATTTGTGCGTCATAGCACCCGTTACAAAGTGCGTTTTGGCGGCCGTATCCAGCAAGAGGGGAGTAAAACCCGCTGGCTGGAAACCGAGGAGATCATCGCCTGCGCCTACGATCAGATAATCCCCGGCTTTGATACCGACGCCACCAACACCTTGCGGCTGTGGGCAGCGCAGGCCAGTAACGAAATCAATCTCGGTAAGTTCAATCAGGGCGACTATTTCGCGGCGGTGGAGGACAAAAACCACTCCGAAAACGTATCGCGGGTACTCTACCCTGACGACTCCACCTATTCCGGGCGCGAGTTGCGTTTACGCCAGGAGTACTTTCTGGTATCCGCCACGGTGCAGGATATCCTCAGCCGTCACTGGACGATGCACAAAACCTACGCCAATCTGACGGAGAAATTCGCCATCCACCTCAACGATACCCACCCGGTACTGGCGATCCCCGAACTGATGCGCTTGTTGATCGACGAGCACAAGTTCAAGTGGGATGTAGCCTGGGATGTGGTCACCAAGGTGTTCTCCTATACCAACCACACCTTGATGGGCGAGGCGTTGGAAACCTGGCCGGTCGACATGATGGGCAAGATTCTGCCGCGTCATCTGCAACTGATTTTCGAAATCAACGACCGTTTTCTCGACGAAGTACAGGAACGTTTCCCCAATGAGCACGACTTGTTCAAGCGGGTATCCATCATTGATGAAGAGCATGGGCGTAAAGTCCGGATGGCATGGCTGGCGGTGATCTGTAGCCACAAAGTGAACGGGGTCTCGCAGTTGCATACCGACCTGATGGTGCAGTCGCTGTTTGCCGATTTCGCCCGCATTTACCCCGATCGGTTCTGCAACAAAACCAACGGCGTGACGCCTCGCCGCTGGCTGGCGCTGGCGAACCCGTCGCTGTCGAAAGTACTGGATGACACCATTGGCAAAACCTGGCGTACCGACCTGAGCCAACTGGCGGATCTGAAACCGCATATTGATTTTCCGGCGTTCCTGCAAAAAGTGCGCAAGGCCAAGCAGGAGAATAAAAAGCGGCTGGCTCTCTATATCGCGCAGCATCTGGATATTGTGGTCGACCCGAACGCGCTGTTTGATGTGCAAATCAAGCGGATTCACGAGTACAAACGTCAATTGCTCAACGTGTTGCACCTGATAACGCTCTATAACCGCATCAAAGACGACCCGGATCTGGATCGCGTACCGCGCGTCGCCATCTTTGCCGGTAAGGCGGCCTCCGCGTACTACATGGCCAAACACATCATTCACCTGATCAATGACGTGGCCAGCGTGGTCAACAACGATCCGGAGGTGAAAGACAAGCTGAAGATTGTCTTTATCCCTAACTATGGCGTCAGTCTGGCGCAGATCATTATTCCGGCGGCCGATCTGTCGGAACAGATCTCGCTGGCAGGCACCGAGGCGTCCGGCACCAGTAACATGAAGTTCGCCCTGAACGGTGCGCTGACTATCGGTACGCTGGATGGCGCCAACGTCGAAATGCGTGAGCGGGTGGGCGAAGACAATATCTTTATCTTCGGCAACACGGCGGAGGAGGTGGAGGCATTGCGTCGTAGCGGTTACAACCCGCGGGAGTTCTACAATCAGGACGAAGAGCTGCATCGGGTGTTGACGCAGATAGCGACCGGCGTGTTCAGCCCGGACGACCCACGTCGTTATGCCGACCTGTTTGATTCACTGGTCAATTTCGGCGATCACTATCAGTTGCTGGCGGATTATCGCAGTTATGTGGATAGCCACGACAAGGTGGACGATGTGTACCGCGACGAAGATGAATGGACGCGTCGAACGCTGCAAAACATCGCCAACATGGGCTATTTCTCTGCCGACCGCACGATTCAGGAGTATGCCGACGAGATTTGGCACATCAAACCGATACGGTTGTAGGTCGATTGGATGGTGTAACTGGATGTGCAGTTAGGCTGTAGACAAACAGCGCTGTTGTTTTGTGATTGGCGATTTATGTCGAAGTAGTGTGGGGTTTCGTGCTTGATGATATCGGTTATTCCTTTGCGACATCATCGCACGCACGACAAGGAGAGGTTCAAACGCCACCTCTCCTTGACCTCTGGCTGAGGGCTAAACTGTGCCGCTGGCGCGGTGCCTTCGGCAATCGTCTTCGCAGTTCGGGTCGCCCGTGACGCGATTACTCGCCCCATCCCTGGGGCTCGCCCTGCGGGCCAGCGTAAACGCTGTTCAAAAACGTTCCCAACGTTTTTGTCAGACGCGGCACGGGCTTTCGCCGCGTCCATGCGGCTCACCCGGCGAAGCCGCTGGCCTCATCCATGCGGCTCACCCGGCGAAGCCGCTGGCCTCAGCACAGTTTTTGACGCCGGAAAGATGCTTCATCCTGTAGTTAATGCGTTTGTCAGCAGTCTGACGGCTTCCATTAAGGAAGCCGTTTTTCTTTGGGATTAACCGGCTTTGGCTAACTGGCTGCGGTAGCTGACCAGCCAGTCGGCGACACGCTGGCGTTGCGCGTCGTCCAGCCACATGCCGAGCTTGGTGCGGCGCCAGATAGCGTCTTCCAGCGACACCACCCATTCATGCTCTACCAGATAGCGTAACTCGGCTTCGTATAAGGTATGGCCGAAGTGTTCGCCCAAATCGTTCAAGCTTTGCGCGTTGCCGAGGATTTTCTCGCTCTGGCTACCGTAGGTACGGCTGTAACGGCGTGCCAGCGCTTCCGGCAGATTGTAACGGCGGCGCAATGTGGCGGCATAATCTTCGCGGCTGCCGCTGATGTCGCCACCGGGCAGAATCGCGTTGCGGGTCCATGCTTGTCCGGCTTGCGGGTAGTATTTCACCAGCTTTTCCAGCGCGTGTTCCGCTAACTTACGGTAGGTGGTTAATTTGCCGCCGAATACCGACAGCAGCGGCGCTTTGCCGTTTTCGTCCGCAACGGACAGCGTGTAGTCACGGGTGATGGCCTGCGGTGAATCCGACTCGTCGTCGCACAGCGGGCGCACGCCGGAGTAAGTCCAGACAATGTCGTCGCGCGTCAGCTGTTTTTTGAAATGGTCGTTATACACATCCAGCAGGTAACGGATTTCGTTGTCGTCGATCTTCACCTGATGCGGATCGCCGTGGTACTCCACATCGGTGGTGCCGATGATCGAAAACTCGTCCTGCCACGGGATAACGAACACGATGCGGTGATCTTTGTTTTGCAGAATGTAGGCCTGCTCTTCCTGATGCACACGCGGAACGACGATATGGCTGCCTTTAATCAGACGGATGCCGTACGGCGATGGCAGCGCCAGACCATCGTCGAAGAATTGGCGTACCCACGGCCCGGTCGCATTGACCAGCCCTTTCGCTTGCCAGCGATGGATTTCGCCGCTCAGCGTATCCTCCGCTTCAACGATCCACAGACCGTTTTCGCGGTGAGCGCGGGTTACTTTCATGCGCGTTTTCACGTCGCCGCCGCGGCGCACCACTTCCTGCGCGTTTAGCACCACCAGACGCGCATCGTCCACCCAGCAATCGGAATATTCGAAACCGCGCGTCAGTTCCGGTTTCAACACGGATTCGCGGCCAAACCGCAGCCCGTGGCTGGACGGCAGGCTAACGCGTTTTCCCAGATGGTCGTACATGAACAGACCGGCGCGAATCATCCAGGCCGGGCGCAGATGCGGCTGATGCGGCAGACGAAAACGCATCGGGAAAATGATGTGCGGCGCCATTTTCAGCAGCACTTCGCGTTCGGATAACGCTTCGCCCACCAGGCGGAACTCATAGTGCTCCAGATAGCGCAAGCCGCCGTGAATCAGCTTTGAGCTGGCGGAAGAGGTGGCGCAGGCCAGATCCTGTGCTTCCAGCAGCAAGACGGATAACCCGCGCCCGGCGGCGTCTGCTGCGATGCCAGTACCGTTAATGCCTCCGCCGATCACGATCAGATCTTTGGTTTCCACGTTTTCTCCTCCACCACGTCAAAAGCGGTATAGCCGTTAAAGTTACAATGTTCGTTTTCGCTCATTATATTAATCGAAAACAAACATGTTAGCCAAGCGTTAACCAATTAAAAACATTTGCGCGTGATAGAGCTAACAGTTTCGCGCCTGATTTGGTTAAAAAATAGTGTTTCTGTACTGGGCTGCGCGATCGCGCTTCCTGCTGTGCCGCCCTATATCCATGCGGTTTATCCGGTCTATCCATGCAATGGGTGGGTTACAATGTTTGTAATTTCAGGCATACCTGTTAATAACAATTCGTTCACCAAGAAATATGAGGCAGGCAATGGAGCAGTTTCAGTCAATCGATATCGAGCAGGCTTATCAGCGCTGGCAGCAAGGTCATGCGTTGGTCGATATCCGCGATCCGCAGAGTTTCGGTGCTGCGCATGTCCCAGGCTCAACCCACCTGACCAACGAAACATTGTCGGATTTTGTGCGCGATGCTGATTTCGAGCAGCCGGTGATGGTGATGTGCTATCACGGCATCAGCAGTCGCAATGCGGCGAGTTACTTGATTAGTCTCGGCTTTGAAGCCGTGTATAGCGTGGATGGCGGTTTCGATGCCTGGCAAAAACGCTTTCCGCAGGATGTGGCGGCAGGGTAATCGCACATTGGTATACCCGATAAGCGCAGTGCGATGACATCGTTTGCATCCTATATGAATAAACGATGTGAAAACCGTCACACGCATACTGAAATAAGAAAGATTATGCGCGGTTATTGCGCTGCGTTCCGGGCAATAAATGTTTTAGAATCGAAGACATAAATTCATTGGCGGAATGCGTTGGGCTATTGTCATGATCCGAATTGTTGCGCTATCCAACCCGCGTCTGGCACAGGCGTTTGTCGACTATATGCACACGCACCAGGTCAGGCTGGTCGCCCGCATTAACGGAGACGACGTGGATATCTGGCTGCCGGACGAAAGCCAGCAGGAGCGGGTGAAGCAGGAACTGGCGCGTTTTCTGCAGGAGCCCTGGCATGAGCGCTATCAGGCCGCCAGTTGGCAGAGCGGGACGACCAATAGCGGGCTGCGTTACCCGTCCTTTTCTTACCTGCAAACGCTGCGCCAGCGCGCAGGACCGCTGACGCTGAGTTTGTTGGTGGTCGCGATCGCGGTATACCTGCTGATGAAGGTGTATGGCGTGGATCGCCTGATGGTGCTGCTGGCTTTTCCGGATAGCACTCAGGACCTGCAACTCTGGCGTTGGTTCAGCCATGCGCTGTTGCATTTCTCGCTGTTGCATTTGCTGTTCAACCTGATGTGGTGGTGGTATCTCGGCGGCCCGGTAGAGCGCGTATTGGGCTCCCGGCGATTGTGCGTGATTCTGCTGGCGTCGTCCGCATTCAGCGGGTGGGTGCAGTCCTGGTTCAGCGGTGTGTATTTCGGCGGCTTATCCGGTGTGGTGTACGCCCTGATGGGGTATGTCTGGCTGCGCGGCGAGCGCGAACCGGACGGACCGCTGCACTTTCAACGCAGTTTGATGGCGTTCGCGCTGATATGGTTGGTGGCCGGCTATTTCGATGTGTTGGGCATGTCTATCGCCAACGCGGCGCACGTCGCGGGATTGGTCATGGGGGTATTGATGGCGTGGTGGGATACGCGTCGTCGTTCAATGTGAGCGCGGATTTACCAGCCCTAAACGTGGCGTCAAGCCGCAGTGGCTATCGCCGTGTGCGTTTTTATCGTGGGCGCGCTTTCTTGGTTGGCCGGCATGAGGTCATGTCGGCGTTTGAGGGGAACAATGTGAAGCAAACACAGCGGCACGACGCGATTATCGATCTGGTGCGTCGGCAGGGATACGTCAGTACCGAAGAGCTGGTAGAGCATTTTGCAGTCAGCCCGCAGACTATTCGCCGTGATCTGAACGATCTGGCGGAACAAAATAAGATCCATCGTCATCATGGCGGAGCGGCATTGCCCTCCAGCTCAGTCAATACCGCCTATCATGACCGCAAGATGATGTGGTCGGATGAAAAAGCCAGGATTGCGAGACAAGTCGCCAGCCAAATCCCGGATGGTGCTACGCTTTTTATAGATATCGGTACGACGCCGGAAGCGGTGGCCCATGCGCTGATGAATCATAAGGATTTGCGGGTGGTCACCAACAACCTGAATGTGGCCACGTTACTGACCGCGAAAGAGGACTTTCGCCTGATTCTGGCCGGCGGCGAGGTGCGCAGCCGCGATGGCGGTATCATCGGCGAAGCCACGCTGGATTTCATTTCCCAGTTCAGGCTCGATTTCGGCATTTTGGGCATCAGCGGCATCGATATGGATGGTTCGTTGCTGGAGTTTGACTACCACGAGGTTCGCACCAAGCGTGCCATTATCGAAAATTCCCGTTGCGTGATGCTGGTGACGGATCATTCGAAATTCGGCCGTAACGCGATGGTCAATTTGGGCAACATGGATTTGATCGACTATCTTTTTACCGATCAGTTACCGCCACCCAGTGTGCTGAAAATCATCGAACAACATAAGGTACAGTTGGAGTTGTGCTGATCCCGACGTGCCTTTTTCCATCACCCGCAAAGGAGAGAGGCACGATGTCACCCTTATTCAATTCTTCCCAGTTTGCCGCCGCCTTGCAGCGTCAGTTGCAGGCGTGCGCTCAGCCGTCGTTACAGGCGCTGTCGTTGCGTCAGTGCTGGCAATGGGTGAGCGCCGCGCTGACGGAACAACTGGATGCGTTGACGTCTGCCGAGTCTGCCCCGCCTGATGCCGGGCCGTCTGGGGTGCGGCACGTTAATTATTTGTCGATGGAGTTCCTGCCCGGCCGCCTGACCGGGAATAACCTGCTCAACCTGGGATGGTATAACGCAGTGGCGGAGGTACTGGCCCAGCATGGGCTGGCGTTGAGCGACCTGCTGGAACAGGAAACCGACCCGGCGCTGGGTAATGGCGGGCTCGGAAGGCTGGCGTCCTGTTATCTGGACGCGATGGCGACGGTCGGCCAGCCGGCAATCGGTTACGGTCTGCATTATCAGTACGGCCTATTCCGCCAGCATTTCGACGCCGGCTTCCAACGGGAAACACCGGATGACTGGCTGCGCGACAGTTACCCGTGGGCGCGGCCCCGTCCGGAACTGGCGGTAGAGGTCGGTTTCGGCGGCGAACTGGTCGCCCAGCCGGGCGGCGGCGAGCGCTGGATACCGGAACAAGTCGTCGTCGGCGAAGCCACCGATATCCCGGTTATCGGTTATCACAATGGTCAGGTGCAACCGTTGCGGCTATGGCAGGCCACCCACAGCGAACCGTTTGACCTTGAGCAGTTTAACGCCGGCCATTACCTGAAAGCCGAGCAGCAGGGGATCGCCGCCGCCAGTCTGACCAAAGTGCTTTACCCGAACGATAATCATGCGGCAGGCAAAAAACTGCGCCTGATGCAGCAGTATTTTCAATGCGCCTGTGCGGTAGCGGATATTTTTCGGCGGCATGAGCGCGCCGGTCGGCCGCTGGCGACGTTGCCCGACTATGAAGTGGTGCAACTGAATGATACGCACCCGACGCTGGCGATCCCCGAAACCCTGCGCCTGTTGCTGGATGAATACGAATTATCGTGGGAACAGGCCTGGCAGTTGACCGGGCGGTTGTTCGCCTATACCAACCACACCCTGATGCCGGAAGCGCTGGAATGCTGGGATGAACGGTTGTTCGGCCGGCTGCTGCCGCGTCATTTGTCGATTATCAAAACCATTAATGAGCACTTGCGTCGGCAGGTGGAGGCGCGCTGGCCGGGCGATCGGCAGGTTTGGGCGCGTCTGGCGGTGGTGCACCGCCGCCAGGTGAGGATGGCGAACCTGTGTGTGGTGGCTTGCTTTGCGGTGAACGGGGTGGCGCAGATGCACTCTGAACTGGTGGTTCGCGACCTGTTCCCGGAATATTACCAATTGTGGCCGACCAAGTTTCATAATGTCACCAACGGCATCACGCCGCGTCGCTGGCTGAAACAGTGTAACCCGGCCTTGTCGGCGCTGATTGACGAGACGCTGCAGACCGAGTGGGGCAACCGGCTAACGTTGCTGGAGGGATTGGCGCCCTACGCGCAGGATAGTGCGTTCCGGGCGCGCTATCGCCAAATCAAGCAGGACAATAAAACCCAGCTGGCGCACTTTTTGCGGCGCGAATACGGCATTGTCGTCGATCCGGCCGCCGTGTTTGATGTGCAAATCAAACGGTTGCATGAGTACAAACGGCAACATCTGAATTTGCTGCATATTTTGTCGCTGTATAAGCGATTGCTTATCGACCCTGGATTGGATATCGTGCCGCGCCTTTTTTTGTTTGGCGCCAAGGCGGCGCCGGGTTACGTACTGGCGAAGAATATTATTTACGCCATCAACTGCGTGGCGGAGCACATTAATCGCGATAAACGGGTGAATGATCGCCTGAAGGTGGTTTTTTTACCGGATTACCGCGTTTCGCTGGCGGAGCGGATTATTCCGGCTGCCGACGTGTCGGAACAGATTTCTACTGCCGGTAAGGAAGCCTCGGGGACCGGCAATATGAAACTGGCATTGAACGGCGCGCTGACGATGGGCACGTTGGATGGCGCCAATGTGGAGATGGCGCAAGAAGTCGGTGCCGAGAATTTGTTCATTTTCGGGCATACCGTCGATCAGGTGAAAACGCTGATTGCCGATGGCTATAAACCCGCTCGTTATATTGCTGCGAACCCTCTATTAAAGGAAATTCTTGCCGATCTGGCGGATGGGACGTTCAGCCACGGCGATAAAACGGCGTTCGCCCCCTTGCTGGATAGCCTGCTGGAACTGGGCGATCCCTATTTGGTGCTGGCCGATTTTGCGCCTTATTGCCAGGCGCAACAGCGTGTGGATGCGCTGTATCGTGAACCTGATGAATGGACGCGTCGCTGCATCCTGAATACCGCCCGTATGGGGATGTTCAGTGCTGATCGGGCAATCCAGGATTATCAGAAACGTATCTGGACGATGCGTGATTAAGGAATCAATACCATGGCGTTGAAAGCAAAAAAATCCGTACCCCACCAGATGGGGATCGCTGATACCTATAAAGATGCTTACGGTAATGAACGGGCGATAGACAACGAAACCCGCCAGGCATTGCTGCAACTGCTTGAGGTCACTGAACCATCGACGGCACCGTTGCCGTCGGTATGTGTATTGCGCCAGGAGCAGCAAAATCGATTGCCGTTACGTCACGCAGGCGACTATGTCTGGACGCTAACCTATGAAAAAGGCGGCATTATCGAAGGGCGCGTAACTGGTCAGGCGGTGTTGGCCTTGCCGGATAACCTGCCGCTCGGTTATCACCAGTTGATGTTGATGCAGGGCGAACAGCAGTGGCCTTGCCGGGTGATTGTCGCCCCGGCGCGGTGTTATGAACCGGAACCGCTGACGCAGGGAAAACGCTGGTGGGGCGTCATGGTGCAGTTGTATACCCTGCGTTCGTCCGATAATTGGGGCATCGGCGATTTTGGCGATTTAAAAACGCTGGTAGAGCAGGTGGCGCGTCGGGGCGGTGCCTTTGTCGGTTTGAATCCGCTACATGCGCTTTACCCGGCACAGCCCGAGGCCGCCAGCCCGTATAGCCCGTCTTCGCGTAATTGGCTGAATATTGTCTATATCGATGTCAATCAGGTGGATGATTTTCATCAGAGTGATGCCGCGCGCGCATGGTGGAAACAGGACGATATCCAGCAGCAGCTGACGGCGGCGCGCGCTAACCGATGGGTCGATTATACCGCCGTTACCCGCCTGAAGCTGGCGGCGCTGCGACTGGCGTTTAGCCATTTCACCAACCGCAATGCACTGGACCCGCGTAAAACGGCGTTTCAGCAGTTTCTCAAAACCCACGACGAAAGCCTGTTGCAGCAGGCCACTTATGATGCGTTACAGGCGTGGATGCACCAGCAGGGCAAACCGACCGCCGACTGGCGGCAATGGCCGCAGGAATATCACGCTGCACGCAGCGACGCCACACTGGCATTCCGGCAGGAGCACGCCGACGATGTGCAATTCTATTGCTGGCTTCAGTGGCTGGCGCATGAACAACTGGCGGCCTGTTTTTCCCATAGTAAACAATTGGGTATGCCGATCGGCTTATATCGCGATTTAGCGGTCGGGGTGGCGCAGGGCGGCGTGGATACCTGGGGCGACCAACAGTTGTATTGTATGTCGGTGACGATCGGCGCACCGCCGGACCCGCTCGGGCCTGGTGGGCAAAACTGGAACCTGACGCCGGTGCACCCGACATTGTTGCGTCAGCGCGGTTACCAGCCATTTATCGATTTGCTGCGCAGCAATATGGCGCATAGCGGCGCGTTGCGTATCGATCATGTAATGGGGTTGCTGCGCCTGTGGTGGATTCTGAACGGCAACGACGCGACTCACGGTGCCTATGTGTTTTACCCGGTGGATGACTTGCTGGGGATCCTGGCGTTGGAGAGCCATCGCCATCGTTGTCTGGTGATCGGTGAAGATCTTGGCACGGTGCCGGAGGAGATCGTCAATAAATTGCCCGACAACAGCGTCTATTCCTACAAAGTGTTGTTTTTCGAGAAGGATCAGCAGGATCGTTTTCGTGCGCCGGATGAATATCCGCCCCGTTCGATGGCGACCATCACCACGCATGATCTGGCGACGCTACGCGGTTACTGGCAGGGGGTCGATCTGACCTTAGGCAAAGATCTTGGGTTGTATCCAGATGCCGCCGCGCTGCAGCGCCAGCATGAAGCGCGTGAGTGCGCCAAGCAGGGGCTGCTGGATGCGCTGCATGAGCAAGCGTTGCTGCCTCAACGGGTGGGCCGCAATGCATCGCTGACGACCATGAGCGCCCAGCTTAATCGCGGTGTGCAGCGTTATCTGGCGGACAGCGCCAGCGCGTTGCTGGGCTTGCAGCTTGAAGACTGGCTGGATATGTCGACGCCGGTAAATGTGCCGGGCACCGATCAGGAATACCCTAACTGGCGGCGTAAGTTGAGCCGCCCGCTGGATTCCATTTTCACCGACCGTTATCTGGAAAGGCTGATCAGGGATATCGATCTGCGCCGCGGCGGGCCGGTGCCGTCACGCAGTAAAAAGACGGTCAAACCGGCGGAGACTCCGGTGGATAATGGAAAGCAGAAAGAGACAAAAAAGCCTGAGTGACGAGAGTAGGCGTCGACGGGGTTAAACAGATAACAGAAACGATGAGCGGCCAGATGACTGACCGCTCATGACAATCAAAACCACAGTGGCTGAATAGGCACCCGGTTAATAATAGACACCCGGTTAATAATAGGAGTGCTCGCCGCGCTGGTGTTCGGTCAGGTCGCGTACCCCTTTCAGTTCCGGGAACTTCTGCAGCAATTCTTTCTCGATGCCTTCCTTCAGCGTGTAATCCACCATGGAACAACCGTTGCAGCCGCCGCCAAACTGCAAAATGGCGTAGCCTTCTTCGGTGATTTCCATCAGCGTTACACGGCCGCCATGACCAGCCAGTTGCGGGTTAATCTGCGATTGCAGCACATACTCCACACGCTCCATCAGCGGCGCATCATCGCCGACTTTACGCATCTTGGCGTTCGGTGCTTTTAAGGTCAGTTGGGAGCCCAGTTGGTCGGTCACGAAGTCGATCTCGGCCTCTTCCAGATACGGCGCACTGAGTTCATCCACATACGCGGACAGTTTTTCAAACTTCAGCTCGGTATCGTTCGGCTCGACGGCATCGGGCGGGCAGTAGGACACCCCACACTCGGCGTTCGGTGTGCCGGGATTGATGACGAAGACACGAATCTGGGTGCCTTCCTCCTGTTTTACCAGCAGTTTGGCAAAATGCTCCTGAGCAGCGTCGGTAATACGAATCATAATGTTAACTCAATAGTTGACTACGCCAGTTGGTTATAATACGCCCATCCCGGCGGTTACGACAAGGTGCGGCATACACACCATACCTGAACCTGCTGCGCACCGGCGTTGAGCAGTGTTCGGCTGATCTCCGCCGCCGTGCTGCCGGTGGTGACCACATCGTCCAGTAGTACTAACCGTTTGCCGGCAACCCATTGGTTAACGACAGTGTGCCGACACCTGAACGCCCCTCTCAGGTTGCGGCGCCGAAAGGCGGCCTTCAACGACTGTTGAGGCACGGTATAACGCACGCGGATTAACGTATCTGGCTGATAGGCGCAGCCCAGCCAGTGCGCCAGTTGGCGTGCCAGCAGAGCGGTTTGATTGAACCCCCGGCGCCAGTGACGCCGGCGGTGTAGTGGAACGGTGACGATGGCATCAGGGCGGGGATACGCCTCGGGCAGTGTTAACGCCGTCTCCCGGCGGCGCGCCAGCCATTGCAGTAAGAGCAACCGCGCCAGTGCCGGCGCCAGTTCGGTGCGCCTCTGAAATTTGATGCGCCTGACGAGCGTGTTAAGCGGCGGCTGGTAGTCGCTGACAAACAGCAACGAGTGCCACGGCGGCGGCTGTTGCAGGCAGCGCCCGCACGGCAGCACGTGAGATGCCGAAGGCAATCCACAGCGCGGACAACACACCGGTGGTTGGGGCAGATGACGGCGGCAGTGACTGCAAATTCCGTGATGACTATGATAGAGCGGCTGCTGGCAGAGCCAGCACTGTGCCATGATCGTCAACATTGTCTCGTTCCCTGAGTCATCAGGCTGCGCGGGCGGCATGGCCTGAACTATTCACATCTGACGAGGACACAATAACTGATGGAATCACTGTATTGGCACACGGAAGGAGAAGGCACATGCGAACTTGTGATGCTGCACGGTTGGGGAATGAATTCGCAGGTGTGGAACAGCATCGTTATGCGGCTGGCTCCGCATTTCCGGCTGCACCGCGTGGACCTGCCGGGTTATGGTCAGAGTCAGGGGTTTGGGGTGATGTCGCTGGCTGACATGGCGCAGCAGGTGCTGGCACAGGCACCGGCGCGGGCGGTATGGCTGGGCTGGTCGCTGGGGGGACTGGTGGCCAGTCAGGCGGCGCTGAGCGCGCCAGAGCGGGTCAGTGCGCTGATCACGCTGGCGTCGTCGCCGTGCTTTGAGGAACGCGATGGCTGGCCGGGGATTCGCCCGCAGGTGTTGTCCAGTTTTCAGCAATTGCTGAGTGACGATTTCTTCGGCACCATTGAGCGCTTTCTGGCATTGCAGACGTTAGGTACTGAAAATGCCAGAAAAGACGCCCGTTCGCTGAAAGCGGCGTTGTCCGGTCAGCCGGCACCTACCACCGAGGTACTGAACGCCGGGTTGGGGATTTTGCGCGATACCGACCTGCGCGAACCGCTGAGCACACTCACCATGCCGTTCCTGCGCCTGTACGGTGCGCTAGACGGTCTGGTGCCGCGCAAAGTCGCCGCGCTGATGGACGAACAGTACCCGCACTCCACTTCGGTCGTGATACCGAAAGCCGCCCACGCACCGTTTATCTCCCATCCAGAGGTGTTTGTGGAGCATGTGGTAGGGTTTGTGGGCGATAATCTATAAGTGCAGTAGACTAATCGGAATGGTTTACCGAAATATGAGGATTGTTATACAAAGATCTCTACGATTCGGTTGCTATACCCAAAATAATTCGAGTTGCAGGACAACACGCATTGCGTGTTGAACAACGCAACGCGTTGGCCCTTCAGGCCGCTGCTTGCAGCGGCCTGAAGGGCGAGGCTTATTGATGGGCCGAGTCTCGCAGCCGACACACCTGCAACTTGATGTATGACGGGTATATATTTAAATCAGTTCGATGTAACACCATTTTTAAAAGAAAGTATTACACGTGGATGATTGAATAAAAAAGGATGTAAAAATGTCATATCTTATTTACCTAACTTTGGAAGGCGATCAGCAGGGGTTAATTTCCTCCGGCTGTTCTACAGTGGATTCTATAGGCAACCGTTACCAATCTGGGCATGAGGATCAGATCCAAGTGTTAGGATTGAATCATACGATAACACGAGATGATAATGTGGCTCATCATCCGATACAATTAGTAAAGCCAATCGATAAATCTTCTCCGTTGTTAGGTGTTTCTATTACCTCAAATGAAAAGCTAACGGCAAAATTTTTCTTCTACAGAACGAATTCTGCTGGAAAATTGGAGGTTTTTTATGAAGTAACATTGGCTGATGCTAGAGTAGTATCTGTATCTTCATCGTATCCACACTCTATAAATAATATAGAATCAATCCCGTATGAAGAGATTATGCTTAAATATAAAAGCATATCTTGGTCGCATAAAGCTGCAGGTACTTCTGGTTATAGTATCTGGCATGATGGGATATAACGGATGAATTAATATTATTTCTAATAGCCTCCGAAGCATATACCCTAAACTGAAATTTGAAACATGGGGGGTATCGTATGCACTTCGGAGGTTAGTCGTAAAGCCAGCACCCTAATCTTGCAGATTCTATAAGCATTGCTACAGATAATATTTTTAATTCTGGTTTTTCTATCTTTTTAAAAGGGTTTAAAAGAGATAAAAAGCTATAATCTGAATAATCATAATAATAGTTTTTTACGTTGAAATTATCTGAGGTGACGTTGAATTCTTTAAAGAAATCAGACATCAATGCCTGTATCTCATCATCATCAAAATCAAAATCTGAGTTTATTATACTTTCCTCTGTTATTTCTTTTTGATATGGGGTTATTGACACTCCAACGTGTCTTTTTACCAAGTTTATTATTTCCTCATTGTTAATTTCCATATAGTTTATCCTCGCCTCTTGCTATCTGATTGTAGTGTCGTACAGTATTATAGGATATGGTGCTTACATCGCAAATTAATATTGCCCAACCTAAGACAGGTATTGTCCTGCCAACAAATGTCCCTAGGTTCCTAACAAATCTTATCTTTAATCCTTGGATTGGGCCACCAATAACCGTTGGTAATGATATTCCCAGTGGGATTTTTGTTTTTTTGAATATTCGCCTGGAGTATATGCTAGATAATGACGTTCCTTTTATTGCACCGGACGGTTTTCTTCTTGTTTCTTGATCATTTCGCCCTAAAAGAATCATGCTCATAGCGAGGGCATCATCAATGCCAAAGTGTTTCATGGTTTCATCAACCATAACCCAGAAGAATAATTCTCCTGCGCTTAAATTTATCATCCCATTATAAAAATATGTTCCACTTATTTCTTCTACTGTATCCATGTGTAATTTCCTTTTGAGCTATTTGAAATAATTTACATACAGTTAGTCTTGATAACAATTGTTGTTTTTTAGCATACGCACATCATTCGGACATGATACGCCGGTCACCGTTCCTGATACAGGGTTCAGGCCGATAGCCTGAACCCTGACAAGAGCTATCGCTTCTTAAACGCCGCCGCCAGGGCGTCGCTCATGGCGCTGTTGCCGGCCGGGGTGCTGCTGGCCTGGCGCGGGCGCGCTTTGTTGCCGGCCTGGGCCGGGCGAGATGGATTGCCATTGTCGCGTTCGCGTCCGCTGCCGCGGCGGCTGTTGCCTTCGCCGGGTTGTTCGTCCAGCCGCATGGTCAGCGCGATGCGTTTGCGTTGCAGGTCGACTTCCAGCACTTTCACCTTCACGATGTCACCGGCCTTCACCACCTGATGCGGGTCTTCCACGAAGCGGTCGGACAGCGAAGAGATGTGCACCAGCCCATCCTGATGGACGCCGATATCCACAAACGCGCCGAAGTTGGTGACGTTGGTGACGGCGCCTTCCAAAATCATGCCCGGCAGCAGGTCGTTGAGGGTTTCCACCCCGTCGGCGAAGCTGGCGGTTTTGAATTCCGGACGCGGGTCGCGACCTGGTTTTTCCAGCTCTTTGATGATGTCGGTCACCGTCGGCACCCCGAAGCGATCGTCGGTAAAGCTGGCTGGCTTCAGGCTGCGCAGCGAGCCGGCATTACCCATCAGATCCTGCAGTTTCTGCTCGGTTGCCGCCAGAATACGTTCTACCACCGGGTAGGCTTCCGGGTGAACGGTGGAGGCATCGAGCGGGTTGTCGCCGTGGTTAATACGCAGGAAGCCGGCGCATTGTTCGAAGGCTTTCGGGCCGAGACGGCTGACTTTAAGCAACTGGTCGCGGTTGTTGAAGCGGCCGTTTTCGTCACGCCAACTGACGATGTTCTGCGCCATTAATCGGGTGAGGCCCGCCACGCGGGTCAGCAGCGGCACCGACGCGGTGTTGAGATCGACGCCGACGGCGTTCACGCAGTCTTCTACCACGGCATCCAGTTTCTTCGCCAGTTGGGTCTGGCTGACGTCATGCTGATATTGGCCGACGCCGATGGATTTCGGGTCGATCTTGACCAGTTCGGACAGCGGGTCTTGCAGGCGGCGAGCGATGGAGACGGCACCACGTAGCGACACGTCCAGACTCGGGAACTCCAGCGCCGCCAGTTCCGAAGCGGAATAGACCGATGCGCCCGCTTCGCTGACGATCACCTTCTGCGCTTTTACCTCCGGGAACTGCTTCTGGGTATCGAGGAAGAAACGCTCGGTTTCACGCGACGCGGTGCCGTTGCCGATGGCGACCAGCTCCACCTGATGTTTGATGCACAATGCCGCGACAATGGCGGCGGCTTTGGCTGCCTGACCGGTGTGCGGATAGATAGTGTCGGTCGCCACCAGCTTGCCGGTCGCGTCCACCACCGCCACTTTCACGCCGGTGCGAAGACCAGGGTCCAGCCCCATAGTAGCGCGCATACCGGCGGGGGCGGCCATCAGCAGGTCGTGCAGGTTGCGGGCGAAGACGTTGATGGCTTCATCTTCGGCTTTTTCACGCACGCTGCCCATTAACTCGGTTTCCAGATGCAGCAGCACCTTGATGCGCCAGGTCCAGTTCACCACCGCGCGCCGCCAGCCGTCCGCCGGCGCGTTGCCGAGACGCAACCCCAGATGGTCGATGATGATGTGCTCGCAGTGGCTCTCTTTGGGCGGCTCGTCAAACTGCGGGTCGGCATTCAATGAGAGTTGCAACACACCTTCGTTGCGGCCGCGGAACATCGCCAACGCCCGGTGCGACGGCACCTGCGACAGCGGTTCGTGGTGGTCGAAATAGTCGCGGAATTTGGCACCGTCTTCCTCTTTGCCTTCCACCACACGAGACACCAGATGGGCGTTTTTCCACAGGTAATCACGTACCTTGCCCAGCAGCGCGGCGTCTTCGGCGAAGCGCTCCATCAGAATGTAACGTGCGCCGTCGAGCGCGGCTTTGACGTCGGCCACGCCGTTATCGGCGTTGACGTAAGTTTCGGCCGCCCGTTCCGGCGTTTGCGACGGGTCGCTCCACAGGCTGTCCGCCAGCGGCTCCAGCCCGGCTTCGATAGCGATTTGCCCGCGGGTGCGGCGTTTCGGTTTGTAGGGCAGGTAGAGGTCTTCCAGCTCGGTTTTACTCAGCGTGCCGTTGATGGAAGCCGCCAGCGCATCGGTCAGTTTGCCCTGTTCTTCAATCGACTTGAGGATGGTCTGGCGGCGTTCTTCCAGCTCGCGCAGGTAAGACAGGCGGCTTTCCAGTTGGCGCAGTTGGGTGTCATCCAGCCCGCCGGTGACTTCTTTACGGTAGCGAGCGATAAACGGGACCGTGTTGCCCTCGTCCAGCAGCTGAACGGCTGCGCTCACTTGCTCGGTGCGCGCCTGCAATTCGCTGGCAATAATCTGGCTTAATGCGTTCGTCATAGTGTTATCAACAAGATAGTGTAATTAGCGAGATAATGAATGTTGAAAGGATACCTAACTGGGGGACAGTTATACGGATTGACGGCGTAAAATGCCAGTCAGACAAACGGAGGGTTTGCAGCGGATCGGCCGGCACCGATCCGCCACGGCGTTAGGCTTTATTGCAAAACGGCTCGATATAACGCTGATAGCGCGAGGGTTTCAGCTGCTGTAAATCCACCAATACCAGCCCATCGACGCAGTTGTTGAAGTCCGGATCGACGCCGAAATCGATAAACTGCACGCCGCCCGGCTCGCACAGTTCCGAATACTGCTTGTACAAGGTGGGAATGGAGCATCCCATGTTGCTGAGAATGCTTTTGAGCCGGGTTAAATCCTGCTGGTAGTCGTCCCCTTCGAATTGCCTGAGCACGTCCGGCAGCGAGGCCGGGTAAGGGCGACGCGAGCGGGCCAGCATTTGGCTGGGGGCAAAGTGCAGCCGGTAAAAGGCAATCAGCAGGTCGCGCGCGGTAGGCGGCAATGAGCCTGACAGGGATACCGGGCCGAACAGGTAGCGATATTCCGGGTAGCGCGCCAGATACGCGCCGATCCCCAGCCACAGGTAATCCAGGCCGCGTTTTCCCCAGTATTTGGGTTGAATAAAGCTGCGACCCAGTTCAATGCCGCTGGCCAGCACCGGTGCCATCTCGTCGCCGTACTGGAACAGGCTGTGGCTGTATAAGCTATTGATGTCTTTTTCCGCCAGCAGCCGTGCCGTCGGCGCGAACCGATAGGCGCCGACGATTTCGAGTTCACGGTCGTCCCATAACACCAGATGCAGGTAATCGTCGTCGAAGCTATCGAGATCCCGGCGTTTGCCGGAGCCTTCGCCGACGGCGCGAAACGCGATTTCCCGCAGGCGCCCCAGCTCACGCAAGATCGGTACATAATCCTCGCTGCCGCGCCGATAAAGGTAGATTTTCTTGCCGTCCGGCGTGGTGCCGAGTGTTTCGCAGCTTTCCAGCGCGCGTTTAAGCAACGTCCTTTCTTCCGCTAACGCTATCGGTTTTTCGCCGGGGAAACAGCCGGGTTTGCCTTGCCCCAGGCGGTAGACATGACGGCGAAAGCGGGCCGCCAGATCGTTGGGCTGCCATTCCCCCTGGCTCCAGGTAGCGTAGGGGATCTGCGCGCCGATACGAAAACGTAGCCGGTTACCGCGCTGGCGGAACATCTCCCGCACCAGCAACAGCGTCGATAACGGTCGGTAAATTAACGAGGAGAGGTAGAACAGGTTACTGTTACGGCCGCTGATGTGAATCGGCACAATCGGCGCGCGCGCTTTGGCCGCCATGCGGATAAAGCCGCTATGCCAGTGACCGTCGCGGATACCTTTCAGGCTCATACGGGAGACTTCACCGGCGGGAAACATGATGATCGCGCCGTCGCCGGCCAAATGTTCCTGAATGGCGGCGAGCTGGTGGCGTCGGGTACGGTTGCTGAAGTTATCCACGGCGAGAAACAGGTTTTTCAGCGGCCCGATATAGGAAAGCAATTGACTGGCGACGACACGCACATCGGGGCGCACACTGGCGACGGTGCGCAGCAACGCCAGTCCATCCAGCGAACCGATCGGATGGTTGGCGACCAGGATCACCGGTCCCCGACTGGGAATATTTTCCAGATCGCCTTCTACCATTTCGCAGTTAAGGCTGAAGTGGTCGAGGATCTGTTCCACCAGATCCAACCCTTTCAGATGAGGATAGCGCTGGGCAAAATCCTGTATTTCGGTTTCGAAGAGCATCGTGCGCAGAATGGAACGCTGCCACTTCGGCGTGGGACGATGTGGTGCAATATCTTGCAGAATGGTATCCAGGCTGAACATAGATTGGCCTCCATAATCACCGTTGCCACGGTAAGGGAGGGAAATGACATCTTTATGTCAAAGCCGGAATAAATTTTTCTGAACGTAACGAATCTGGGCGCTATGGCGATGGTGTGCCGGTGCCCGGCCGATTTTGCCGGGCACGGTTGAACGATTACTTGTCGATAACGCCCTGTTCGCGGGCGTTGATCTGCCAGTGCAGCAAAGCCGGGTAGGCGGTGGTGCGTTGCTGTTGTTCTGCGCTGATGGCGGATGGCGCGCTTTGCGTCAGCATCGGATTGGCCGGGTCCCAGGGGTAGCGCCCGTTGCTGCCGATGGGGGTGACGCCCTGCTCATCGATCCACAACACCTGGTTGTAGCCAAATGCCCGCGTTGCATCATCCTGCTCCGCCAGCATATTGCGCCCGCCGAGTGCGTAATAAGGGGTATCGGAGAGGCTGTAGGCGTAGAGCGTCGGGAAAATATCCTTGTGCGAACCGGGGCGTGATGGGTCAAAACGCCAGGCGGTTTGCGCCAGAATGGTTTTTGGTACGTGCAAATAGAAAGGCACGGCGCGATCGAGGAACTGTTCGTGCGGATACTGCGCTTTTAGCCGACGCATCTGATGGTCGCCGCTGGCGGCGATCAGCGTTGATTCACCCACCGGCGAGGATTTCACCGCAGTAATAAATTCCCCCAGCGCATCGGTAGCGTACTGGTAGGTAGCGGCGATGGATTCTTGTTCCTGTTGATTGACTTCAGCGTGCGCCATCATCTCAGGCCCGGCATGTACCGGGTGCGGGTGATAGCCGGCCGGAACCTGATAGGGCGGGTGATTGGTCACGGTCAGAATACTGATGAAGAGCGGCTGGCGTGCGTCTGCCAGTAAGCTTTGCGCCAGCCGAAACGCGAATTCATCCGGTACGCCCCAGTCGGTCAACATGGTGCGTGATTCCGGGTAGCGTTCCATCAGGGAACTTTGGTCGTAAATCTCATCGACGCCAAGCCGCGGCAGATAATTGCCGAAGTTACGCCACATGCGGCTGCCGGACGTGATAAATATCACTTTGTAGCCCGCTTTTTTGTAGGTGGCGTAGGGGGTGTCGTCCAGCGATTTATACTGTGCGGATGAATGACTGAGATTCTGGATTGGGCTTTGGAAAAACATCGCGGCGAACGACGGTGCCGTGCCGTTGCCTTCCGATACAAAGCGGCGGAACACAAAATCCGTAGCGAAATGCGGCCGCAGGGCACCCAGCATGTCGTTATCCGGCAGGTGGTCATACACCAGCATATTACTGCCCATGCTTTCCATCAGCGCCATCACCACGTTGGGGCGGTGTGCCGCCAGCCAGGGGTTGACGGGCGTACGGCCTTCCAGTGTGCTCAGGCCGCTTTGGGCTCGCAACTGCTCTCCGGCTGTACGCGTAACCGGCTCGAAACGGATGTCGTCGTCCCGGTCGCCCATCGCCCAGGCGGAAGCCATCAGGCCATTGGGCGTCAGTTTATTCAATATGGTGGCGGAAGAAATCTGTGAATCGTTGCGCCGCAGCGGGAAGGTGCTAAGACTACCGCGAATCATCGCGAAGAATAACAATAGACTGATGAACAGATACACCACAAACATCGTGCGGGACAGTAACCGCGGCGAACGTGTCGACAGCAGCGTTTGTCTGCCAAGGCGCGCACTCAGCCAGGCGAACAGCAACACCAGCAGCAGCGAAATCACGATCGGATAGTCCTGCCAGATGGTGGTCAGAACGGCGCGCGGGCCATCGTCAATCAGCCCGAAAGCGAAAATATCGATGTAGGTGTGATAGGTCTGATAATAAAAGTAGTTGATGATGGCGATGGCGCTGACCAGAAAGGCGCAACCGCCTAGATACCAGGGCGCGATGCGCTGCAACCAGCGCCAGCCGATGTGATGCAGGCTTATCAGCAAACCGATGACCAGCAGCGGCGCCAGCAGGATGGACACGGCGCGTAAGTCATAACGCAGCCCGGTGAGCCACATCAGCCGGATGGCCGCCTCGTGATCGTGTAGTTGCTGTACATCGGCAAACACCCAAAACATGGTCAGACGAGCGCCGGACAACAATAAACTCAGTAGTAATACTTGCCACCAGAGGGTCTTCAGCAAAGTGCGGGCGTACTGCTGGTACTTATTCATGTGCATTCTTGGGATATTATCAGTAGCCGGAATGCTACGGATTTATTTCAAAAAAATCTCAGTGGCGTGTCAGAAAGATGAAAGAAAGTATGAACGGCAGGCGGTCGCTACCGTTCAATGTTATGGGGTGGGGCGGTCAGCCAATCGGGTTGAGATAGTCAATTTTATTGACGTACCAGACCTTGGGGCCGGCGGGTGTGCTGACTACCGCTTCTTCATCCACCGCTTTTTTCAGCAGGGCGCGCGCCATCGGGGCATCAATGGAAATGTAATCTTTGCGCCCGTAGATTTCGTCCGGCCCGACGATGCGAAAGCATTTGATATCGCCGTCTTCGTTTTCCACCTCGACCCAGGCGCCGAAAAACACTTTGCCGTCCTGCTGGGGGGAGTAATCCACCACCCGCACCACTTGCAGTCGCTTGCGCAGATAACGCACCCGACGGTCGATTTCCCGCAGCAGGCGCTTATTGTAGAGGTAATCGGCATTTTCGCTGCGATCGCCCAGACTGGCGGCCCAGGCCACCTTTTCCGTGATTTCCGGGCGACGCTCTTTCCACAGATAGTTCAATTCCTGATGCAGGGCTTCATAGCCTTCGCGGGTGATCAGATCGGTTTTCATACGCTTTTCTGAAATGTGGAGATCATAAAATCGTTATAATCGACGGCGGTGAGATAACATAGCGGATAACGCGTCATTTGTGGCGTGGTTTGCGGTGCGCTATGGCAGGAACGGTTTGATTACAACGTATTTTTATATCCTTTGTAACAATTTTGCCTAGAATATATACCAGAAACGACTGTCAGTTCGTTGCGGGTTTCTGAACAATATTAGATTGTGTTTCGTAATGAAGCCAAGCGCTGGCGGCTATCACGTCTTTGGAGAAGAGAGATGCAAGAGAATTATAAAATTCTGGTTGTGGATGACGATATGCGCCTGCGAGCGTTACTGGAACGCTATCTGACCGAACAGGGTTTTCAGGTACGCAGCGTCGCCAACGCCGAACAGATGGATCGCCTGCTGACGCGCGAATCTTTCCATCTGATGGTGTTGGATTTGATGTTGCCGGGGGAAGATGGTTTGTCTATCTGCCGTCGTCTGCGCAGCCAGAGCAACCCGATGCCGATTATCATGGTGACGGCAAAAGGCGAGGAAGTGGACAGGATTGTGGGCCTGGAAATCGGTGCGGATGATTACATTCCCAAGCCGTTTAACCCCCGCGAGCTGCTGGCCCGTATTCGCGCGGTATTGCGTCGTCAGGCCAACGAGTTGCCCGGCGCGCCGTCGCAAGAAGAGGCGGTTATCGCATTCGGCAAGTTCAAACTGAATTTGGGTACGCGCGAAATGTTCCGCGACGACGAACCGATGCCGTTGACCAGCGGCGAGTTTGCGGTGCTCAAGGCGTTGGTTAGCCATCCGCGTGAGCCGCTATCCCGCGACAAACTGATGAATCTGGCCCGTGGCCGTGAGTACAGCGCCATGGAGCGCTCCATTGATGTTCAGATTTCCCGCTTGCGCCGCATGGTAGAGGAAGACCCTGCACACCCGCGTTATATCCAGACCGTATGGGGGCTGGGTTACGTTTTTGTGCCGGACGGCAGTAAAGCATGACTCGATGGCGCTTCTCACCACGCAGCGCCTTCGCCCGCACGCTGTTGCTGATTGTTACTCTGCTGTTCGTTAGCCTTGTCACCACCTATCTGGTGGTGCTTAACTTCGCGATCCTGCCCAGTATGCAACAGTTCAACAAGGTTCTGGCCTATGAGGTCAGAATGTTGATGACGGACAAACTGCAGTTGGAAGATGGTTCCACGCTGGACGTGCCCCCCGCGTTCCGGCGTGAGATTTATCGTGAACTGGGTATTTCGCTTTATACCAATGCCGCGGCGGAAGAAAGCGGGCTGCGCTGGGCGCAGCACTACAAGTTCCTGAGTCAGCAGATGGCGCAGCAACTGGGCGGGCCGACCGAAGTGCGGGTGGAAGTCAGCAAGAATACGCCGGTGGTGTGGCTGAAAACCTGGTTGTCGCCGGATATCTGGGTGCGGGTGCCGCTGACGGAGATCCATCAGGGCGACTTCTCGCCGCTGTTTCGTTATACCCTGGCGATTATGCTGCTGGTTATCGGCGGCGCCTGGCTATTTATTCGGGTGCAGAACCGGCCGCTGGTAGAGCTGGAACATGCCGCCATTCAGGTGGGTAAAGGCATTATTCCACCGCCGCTGCGCGAATACGGCGCATCGGAAGTGCGTTCGGTGACGCGCGCGTTCAATCAGATGGCATCTGGCGTCAAGTTGTTGGCGGATGACCGAACGTTACTGATGGCCGGCGTCAGCCATGACCTGCGCACGCCGTTGACCCGCATTCGCCTGGCAACCGAGATGATGAGCCAGGAAGATGAATACCTGGCGGAGTCGATCAATAAGGATATCGAAGAGTGCAACGCCATCATTGAACAGTTCATCGACTATCTGCGCACCGGCCAGGAAATGCAGATGGAAGTGGCTGATCTGAACGCGATTCTGGGTGAAGTGGTGGCATCGGAAAGCGGTTACGAGCGCGAGATTGACAGCGAACTTGCGCGGGGCGAGCTGCTCATGAAGGTCAGTCCGTTGTCCATCAAGCGGGCGGTGGCGAATCTGGTCGTGAACGCCGCCCGTTATGGTAACGGCTGGATTCGCGTCAGCAGTGGCCGGGAATTGCAGCGAGCCTGGTTTCAGGTGGAAGACGACGGCCCCGGCATCGACCCATCGCAGCTCGCACACCTGTTCCAGCCGTTTGTGCGCGGCGATAGCGCCCGCAGTACCAGCGGGACCGGGTTAGGTCTGGCGATTGTGCAACGCATCATTGACGCGCACAACGGGTCGCTGGATGTCGGCAGCAGTGAGCGAGGCGGATTACGGGTACGGGCTTACCTGCCGCTGGCGTTCCCGAATCAAGCCGGCGCTTCCACGGTACGTACGCGTGACGGCCATCGGCGCGGAATGCCGCCGTCGGCGGGCCACGGCAGGCAAGTGAAAAAATAGCGGCGAGTCGCTGCGGAAAAAACAGCAAAAACAGTCGTTAAAGAAAAAGGCGCGTTTATCGCGCCTTTTTACTGTCGGTGATGTTACCGGATGAGCGGTAGCACCTTGGTGTCGTTACAATTTAGGACCGGCGGAAACCAGCGCCGCACCGGCAGGGGTGTCGGTGTATTTATCGAAGTTAGTGATAAAGCGCTGCGCCAGATCGTGTGCCTTCTCTTCCCATTGCGCTACAGAGGCGTAGGTGTCGCGCGGATCCAGAATCGCCGGGTCCACGCCCGGCAATGCGGTCGGGATCGACAGATCAAAGATAGGCAACGTCTGGGTTTCGGCATCGTCAATGCTGCCGTTGAGGATCGCGTCGATAATGCCGCGCGTATCCTTGATGGAGATGCGCTTGCCGGTGCCGTTCCAGCCGGTATTGACCAGATAGGCTTTGGCGCCTGCCGCTTGCATACGTTTCACCAGCACTTCGGCGTACTGCGTCGGGTGCAGCGTCAGAAACGCTGCGCCAAAGCAGGCGGAGAAGGTTGGCGTCGGCTCGGTTACGCCGCGTTCGGTTCCCGCCAGTTTGGCGGTAAAACCGGACAGGAAGTGATACTGGGTCTGGTTCGCCGTCAGGCGAGACACCGGCGGCAACACGCCGAAGGCGTCGGCGGTCAGGAAAATCACCTTGGTGGCGTGCCCGGCTTTGGAAACCGGCTTCACGATATTATCGATGTGATAAATCGGGTAGGACACGCGGGTGTTCTCGGTTTTAGAACCGTCGCTGAAATCCACGCTGCCATCGGCCAGTACGGTCACGTTTTCCAGCAGCGCGTCGCGTCGGATAGCATGATAAATATCCGGCTCGGCTTCTGCGGAGAGGTTGATGGTCTTCGCGTAGCAACCGCCTTCGAAGTTGAACACGCCGTCGTCATCCCAGCCGTGCTCGTCATCGCCGATCAACTGGCGTTTCGGATCGGTGGACAGCGTGGTCTTGCCGGTGCCGGACAGGCCGAAGAACACCGCCACGTCGCCTTTCTCGCCTACGTTGGCGGAGCAATGCATGGATGCGATGCCTTTGAGCGGCAGCAGGTAGTTCATGATGGAGAACAACCCTTTCTTCATCTCGCCGCCGTACCAGGTGCCGCCGATAAGCTGAATACGCTCCGTCAGGTTGAACGCCACGAAGTTTTCCGAGTTCAGCCCTTGCTCCTGCCACTGCGGGTTAGTGCATTTCGCACCGTTCATCACGATGAAATCCGGCTCGAAACCCGGTAATTCTTCATCGCTGGGGCGGATAAACATATTTTTCACGAAGTGAGCCTGCCAGGCGACTTCAGTGATGAAACGAACCTTCAGCCGCGTGTCGGCATTCGCGCCGCAGAAAGCATCAACGACAAACACGCGTTTACCGGATAACTGGCGGGTGACCCGTTGCTTCAGGTGTTGCCAGGTTTCCTGGCTGAGCGGATGGTTGTCGTTTTTGCCTTTGCCCTGATCGGACCACCACACGGTATCGCGGGTGACATCGTCGCGGACGATGTACTTATCCTTCGGGGAACGGCCGGTGAAAATACCGGTATCAACGGCAACTGCGCCCAATTGGGTTTCGATACCGCGTTCATAGCCTTGTAGGGTGGGGGATGTTTCTTCGGTAAAAAGTAAATCGTAGCTCGGGTTGTAGACAATTTCGCGGACATCATGGATACCATAAGCCGTCAGTGCTTCTGGCGTAATGCCTTTTATCTGCATGTTGCTACTCCTAGATCGTTATAGTCGTACTGCATAGTAAGTCTAGAAGGCGAGCTTATTTTAACCACGATGACAATCAAAAAATTAAATAAATTCATTAATAACTTTGCTTATACATGTGAACAAAAAGTAATCAAATGGTTGCAATATAACCAAAATGAACGGGTAAAGTACCGGTAGTTGATGGCGGGGCTGATTATTCTGAAAACGACGGATAACCCGTTGGCGGGTTATCCGTGGCGCAGCAAGATAGCGCAGTATGCGGACAGGATTAGTGTAACGTCGGGGTATCGCTGGATTGACGAATGTCGTTGATATCCTGTGCGTTGAACAGATAATGGCTGCCGCAATAATCGCAGTGCATATCGATCTGCCCGTCTTGCGCCAGCATATCGCTGATCTCGTCGGCCGACAGCGTCATCAGTGCATCGGCACAGCGTTCCCGCGAGCAATGACACTGGAATGTGACCGGCTGCGGTTCGTACAGGATGACGTTTTCCTGATGGTACAAACGATACAACACATCATCGGCTGGCAAACCGAACAACTCTTCGCCTTTCACTGTGGCGGTTAATTGCGTGAGATGGTCGAAATCGTCACGGTTCCCCTGCTGCGCCGGCAGCACCTGCAAGAGCATCCCGGCGGCGCATTGGCGACCGTCATGCTCGCCGGTGCGAATGAACAGACGAGTCGGTAACTGCTCGGACTGTTGGAAGTAATTCTCCAGACAAGTCGCCACGTTGTCGCCATCCAGCCCGACCACGCCCTGATAACGCTCGCCTTCAGTCGGGGTAATGGTGATGACCAGATAGCCGTTGCCGACCATGTCATGCAGCGAACTATCGGGGGCAATGTCGCCTTGCAGCCGCGCCACGCCGCGCATTTGCTGCTGCTGGTTGCCGTTGATCACCGCCAGCTTCAGCGGGCCGTCGCCCTGCAACTGCACGGTGATATCGCCGCTGAATTTCAGCGTCGCGGTCAGCAGACTGGTCGCGACCAGCATGTCGCCCAGCAGATTTTTGACCGGTGTGGGGTAGTCGTGATTAGCCAGCATCTGCTGGAAGGTATCGCTTACCGTAACCAGTTCGCCGCGAACAGCATGGTTTTCGAACAGATAACGGTGCAGTTGGTCATGATTGGCCATAATTTTCTCTCGTGGTGACGACGGCTTAGAGCCTGCCCCACCAAGGCTATTTTACTTGCCATGTTGGACCTGGGCAGTGCTCGAAATCCTCACGTACTGCGTGTACGCTCCGGGTTTTCCGCGGCTTCCCGTGTCCAAACTGGCTGCGCCAATTACGCTTGGTGGGCTAGGCTCTTATTCCGCGTCACTGTACTTGAATTTGATTAAATCCCGGCGTTCTTTTTTATCCGGTCTCCGGTCCGGATGCGGCATGGATAGCGCGTTCAGTTTTCTGGCTTGCGTCAGTTGTTCACGCTTTTCAATGCTTTGCTGCGTTTCTTCATACAGCGCCTGCGCCTGTACCGCCGGGCGACGTTGATCGCTAACGGCGCGGACAATCACCGTGCGCGCGTCGTTCCCCTGGCGCAGCGTGATTTCGGCGTCCAGTTCCACCAGTTTGCCGGGTTTACTGCGCTGGCCGTTGTAGTGCACTTTACCGCCGTCGATCATCTCGCGTGCCAGTGCGCGGGTTTTGTAAAAGCGCGCCGCCCACAGCCACTTGTCCAGTCGGACTGCATTGCCGCCGTCATGTTGACTGTCTTTGCTCATGAGCACTCCTGATTACCGACAGGAACCGACTGGTGAATGCCCGGCAGCAGCGCCAGGTAATCGTTCATCGACGGGTGTTGCCGGAAGCGGTTTTCCTGCGGGCTGGTCGAGTCAGGATTACTGACGCCCAGACAATAGCGGATGCCAAAAGCTCTGGCGGCATCCAGTATCGGCTCGCTGTCATCCACAAACAGCGTGCGTTCCGGATTAAACCCGGTTTCCGCCTGCACCGCCTGCCATAAACGCTGATCTTCTTTGGGATACCCATAAGTATGGGTGGAAAGCAATAAATCAAGGTGTCTATCCAGCCCGGTATGGGCGACTTTGACCGACAGGCCATGCGGATGAGCATTGGTCAGCAGAATAGTCCGGCGACCGCTTCTGCGCAGTGCGTGCAAAAACGGTGCGGTGTCGTCGCGCAGGCGAGCGCGGTGACCAATATCGCTGGTCATCTGGCGAATATCCAGACCCAGTCGCTCGCTCCAGTAGTCAAAGCAGTACCAGTTGAGGGTATGACGCACCGCCTGATATTCCACCGCAATCAACTGCTGCGCCTGATCCAGGCTGATATCACGCTGACGGCTGAGTGATTCCGGCACTAATTGCAGCCAGAAATAGCTGTCAAACGCGAGGTCGAGCAGCGTACCGTCCATATCCAGCAAAACGGTATCGATCTCATTCCAGTTCAGTTCGGGATTCATACATACTCCAGACACTTGCCCCGTCTCCGGTTCAACCGGAAACGGGGCAGTCGATGTTATCAGCGTAGCATAACCGTTAAACGCGGCCGATCGCACCCATCGATTGAGGGGCGCGTAAGTTAGGGGTGAACCGTACTCCCGTACAAGGGGCCGGCGGCCGGTGCTTCCGGCACCAGATGACGCGCATAGTATTGCTGGATATTGGCGATACGTTGCCGGCTACGGCGGCGTTTCACCAGCAGCAATACCAGGTTCAGGATCATAATCACGCTGAAGGCCAGCAACAGCAGACAGGCGCCCAGCGAGCGCCACATGGTGACGGCATCGGGTTCGCTATGCAGCGAAATATGGCGAGTACCGTTGGCGTCGATACTGATCTGGGTGATTACGCCGCTCGCTTCAAACGGCGTATGCAGCAACAGAGAGGAAAGGCGTTGCAGTTCCTGCCATTGTTCCTGCGGCGGCAGATCGCGCAGTGGTGCGACCGGCGCCTGATGATTGACGAATTGCCGGCCTTCGTCGCTGCGAATCAGAAAACCGCCCGGCGGCGGGCTGTTCAGTGAATTGGAGGCGGTAATGATTTCACGGTTGTAGAATTCGTCGGTTGCGTTTTTCACCAGCGCATCCAGCGATTCGGCGCTGACCGGGCGTAATACTACGCTCATGCCTTTTAATGCCCCGGAACGCGCACGCTTAACCAGCAGATCCCAGTTTTTGGCGTTACCCAGATTGATCAGTGCGTTTTTGAGGCGAGTACAATCTTCTTCTTTCTCGCATAACGCATCGGTTTTCAGCACGATATCCGAGAAGTTATTTAACAAAATCATGCCGGATTTTTGGATGGCGTCCGCCAGTTGCGAGCTGACCTGATTATCGCTGGCGGCCGGGTGTAACTGTTCGTTCACCGTCTTTTGCAAGGCCGCGGTTTTCTCAATGGTATCCGATTCCGGTAATGGCAGCGGCGCAGCCTTGTTCCAGTAAATCGCCGCGCAATCGAAAGGCGCAAATGCCGAGGCTTTAGACGCGGTTGGGTTGAGACTGATCGGCGGCACATAACACATACCGCTGCCGCGCACCTGCAACTTGTCGCCGATGTGCAGCGGCATGTGCTCCAGTTCTTCTACCTGACTGACTTTAAGGCTGCTTGCACCCTGAACCCACGCCAGGCTGAGCTTCAGCGGTAGGTCAAGCGGCACCGAGGTCAGCAGTAAGGTCAGGCTAAGCAGCGCACCGGCTGCCAATACGGCGTTTTTGCCCCACTGCTGTAGCGGAAAGAATTTGACTTCGTTGTGCAACGACAGGTAATTGCCCTGACGAACGACCTGGCGGGTCAGGTAAATATCCACATCGGTTTTTCTGCCGAGGTCATAACCGATATACGGCTGCCAGTGTGGAGGATAGATAAGATCGATATTGCCGAGCGAGACGTTGCCGATCTGGCTTTGGCTGGTGTCGCTAAACAGCCCCATACATTGCGGCGTACCGTGCAGGCAGTGCACCTCGCGGAGCTCTTTTTGCGAAGGCGGTCGAAACAGTTGCCAGCCTCCCCAGGCCATCATCAGACAGGCGGCGCCGGCCAGCCAGGGCAACATCGCCAGCGGGCTGGTCAGGCTGAAGACCAGCAGCAGAAAGGCCAGGCTCAGCACCGCACTTTCGCGCAGGCCGCGTGAACGGTGCACGGCGTGTTCTTCTTTCGTTTCCTTGCGAATCGCTACCAGTTCGGTGTGTTCATGGATTTCCGGACGAATGGAGGCCTGCTCGCCTGGGATATCTGAACCGGCGAATGAATCCATCTCGTTGACGAATTCCGTCAGCGAATGACCATTTAATGAAATAACCAGCGGGATCGAACGGGTTTTGATCAGTTCGATTTCATTGTTCTGGGTGATGTATTGCTCCCAGCGCGCCGGCAGGTGGATTTCCTGAGTATCGATGTAATAGCGCCATTTGTTGGGCGCGTCGGTGCTTAACCCGTAGCG
Organism: Dickeya sp. ws52; assembly: GCF_007210685.1. NCBI lineage: Bacteria > Pseudomonadati > Pseudomonadota > Gammaproteobacteria > Enterobacterales > Pectobacteriaceae > Dickeya > Dickeya sp. ws52. The sequence continues at coordinate 69,701 of NZ_SZVX01000009.1, read as the reverse complement.
GGTAATGCTATGAGTGATGGGATACACCCGGTTGCCCGGCAATAATCGGGGCAACGTAGCCGGGACGGACGCAGAAACCGTGCTGTCCAGATGGGCCATGGTCAGATAACGTTCGATAGCAATACGCTCCGACGCGGTCAGTTGACGATGTCCTGATGGTGTAACCGGCAAACGCCTGGCGAATAGAAGACGACGATACATGAGATAGCCAATGATCCCCCCTACGGTAATCAGACCGGCAAACAATACAGCCAATATGATGAGTATTGTGCGCATATTATCTCCAGCCAACAGCGTAGGGTTCCCTCTGTTATTTCCGGATAGTAACAAAACTACACGAACAATGTTAACCCACGTCGTACAGTTAATGACTGAATTAACCGAATATTACTTGTTTAACACTGTATGGTAGCAAGCGAAACGAGGAGCGAGAATGAGGAAAGTCTGAATTTTTTCTGATGAATCGATCGCTGATCTTCACCACGATAAGAATGTCATTTGTATAAAAAAAACTAATATGTTCGCATTGTTGCTAATTTGTAAATTCATCATGATGGAGTTGCAGCTACTGTTAATGTTAACGCACAATGTGACTCACTGAATATTCTTTAGGAAACAGCAGCCCTACCGCTTGGTGTTCCGTGTCGGTATTGACCTGAACGGGGAAAGCCTGTTGATGTTTCCTCATCGAGGCCACGATGAATAATAACCTGCAAAAACCCAAAATCCTCAAGGTTGAGACCGTAGCCCGTTCACATCTGTTCAATGTGGAATCCGTTGATCTGGAATTTAGCAACGGTGAACGCCGTATCTATGAACGTATGCGCCCATCGGGCCGCGAAGCGGTGATGATCGTACCGGTTATCGGCGATGAACTGCTGTTGATTCGCGAATATGCGGTCGGTATCGAGCAGTATGAGCTGGGGTTTCCCAAAGGCCTGATTGACCCGGGTGAAACGGTGTTTGAGGCGGCGAACCGTGAGCTGATGGAAGAGGTTGGGTTTGGCGCACAACAGTTTGAATTGTTATCTACCCTGACGATGGCACCTTCTTATTTTTCCAGTTGCATGAATATCGTGGTGGCGAACGGCCTCTACCCTCAACGCCTGCAAGGCGATGAGCCGGAACCGTTGCAACTGGTGCGCTGGCCGTTAGCGGAGATGATGGCGCTGCTGAAAGAACCGGATTTCCGCGAAGCGCGCAACGTGAGCGCACTATTTTTAGCGCAACAGTTTTTAGCGCAATCAGCTAAATAGCGGCCGACGGTTGCCGGTATTGCCGTCCGGGCGGCGGTGCAACCAGTGACGTTCGGTGTGAATCCCTAAAGAAAAAGGCGCATATCGCGCCTTTTTCTTCTGGTGATGACGGTCTTGCCGCTGTCGCTGTCGGCGGTGTACCCGCCGAGAGGATCAGAACAGTTCCTCCGCTTGACCGCTGCTGGTGTTGAACAGGGTGGTCCCTGCATCATGCACGGCCCGTTCGTTGGGCTGCGTCCCGTCGATGAAATATTCCTGACGGCTGTTTGCGCCGCCATCCGACAGTTTGCCGCTGCTGCGATCGATAGTGACCGTGACGACCCCCTGCGGCGGCGGCGTCTTCTGCTCCGGTACGCCGTTCAGCGCGACCTTCATAAAGTCGTCCCAGGCCGGCTCGGCGCTTTTCGCACCGCCTTCGTAACCGGAAATCTGGTCGCGAATCACACCGGATGCCGACGTCCGGCCAAGGTCCCGTCGATGATCGTCAAAACCAATCCATACGGAGGCGACGACATTGGGGCCGTAACCTGAGAACCAGGCGTCTTTCGAGTTATTGGTGGTGCCGGTTTTACCGCCGATGTCGTGGCGTTGCAGTACCTTACCGGCACGCCAGCCGGTTCCCATCCAACCCGGTTCACCGAATACGTTACTGTTGAGCGCGTCTTTGATCAGGAATGCCAAAGGCGTACTGATGACATGCGGCGCGTAAGGCTGCATCGCTGCTTGTCTGGCCACTTCCGACGGGGTAATCGGGTCAACCTGCGGCGCCGCCTGCACCGGATTTTCCTGCGATGTCGCGACATTTTCCATGCTGTCGTCCGACAAGACGGCGGAACGTTGCGTATCCCCGTAAATCACCGGCAGATTGCAGGTATCGCAGACGATTTTCGGCATCGCGGTGAAGAGGTTATTACCGGCGGCATTATCGATTTTGGTGATGAAGTAAGGGTCCACCAAATAGCCGCCGTTGGCCATGACCGAGTAACCGCGAACCACCTGTAACGGCGTAAAAGAGGCCGCGCCGAGCGCCAGCGATTCGGTATGTACGATATTCTGTTCCGGGAAACCGAAGCGTTCCAGATAATTGGCGGCGTAATCCACGCCCATGGCGCGCATGGCGCGCACCATCACCACGTTCTTCGACTGCCCCAGCCCCTGACGTAAACGGATTGGGCCGTCATACACCGCCGGCGAGTTTTTCGGGCTCCAGTCGGAACCGGCACCCGGATCCCAGCGCGTAATCGGCGCGTCGTTAAGGATAGTCGCCAGCGTCAGGCCTTTATCCATCGCTGCGGTGTACAGGAACGGCTTGATGTTCGACCCGACCTGCCGCAACGCCTGCGTGGCGCGGTTGAACTTGCTTTGGTTGAAATCGAAACCGCCGACCAGCGCCAGTATCGCGCCGTCTTTCGGATTGAGCGACACCAACGCCGAGTTAACGTCGGGCACCTGTGCCAGCCACCAGTCGTTATCGACTTTGCGTACCCAGATTTGCTGGCCGGCTTCCAGTACGTCGGTGACCCGTTTGGGCGTGGGGCCTTGCTGATCATCGGAACGGTAGGCGCGGGCCCAGCGTACCCCGACCATCGGCAGTTCGATTTTGTCTCCGCTCGCCAGTATGGCATGGGCTTTGTCTGCGCCGGCATCGGTCACGACCGCCGGGAAAAGCAGCCCGTAAACCGGCAGTTTTTTCAGTGCTTCGACAATCTTGTCTTGCGTCAGGGCCGGTATGCCGACTTTCCACAACACCTGGTCCGGCCCGCGATAGCCGTGGCGCATGTCATAAGCGATGACATTGTTGTGTACGGCGTCTTCCGCTGCCAGTTGCAACTTACGGGTGATGGTGGTGTAGACCTGATAACCGTCGTTATACGCATCCTCGCCGTAGCGTTTCACCATTTCCTGACGCACCATTTCAGCCAGATACGGCGCGGAGAAAGCGATTTCCGGCGCGTGATAATCCGCCACCAGTTTTTCGCTACGGGCTTGATTGTACTGCACCTGTGTAATGTAGTTTTCGTCCAGCATACGAGACAACACCACATTACGGCGAGCAACGGCGCGATCGTAGGAATAGAGCGGGTTGAAGGTAGACGGAGCCTTCGGCAGGCCGGCAATCATCGCCATCTGCGCCAACGTCAACTGGTCAACCGGGCGGCCGAAATACACTTGCGCCGCCGCACCGACGCCGTAAGCGCGGTAACCCAGATAGATCTTGTTCAGATACAGCTCAAGGATTTCTTCTTTAGTCAGCGTTTGCTCAATGCGAATCGCCAGAAACACTTCCTTGATTTTACGCAGCAGCGTGCGTTCCGGGCTCAGGAAGAAGTTTCTCGCCAACTGCTGGGTGATGGTACTGGCCCCCTGCGATGCGTGGCCGGAAGTCAGGGCGATTAACGCCGCACGGATGATCCCCTGCGGGTCAACGCCGTGATGCTCAAAAAAACGGCTGTCTTCCGTTGCGATAAACGCGTTCACCAGTGTCGGCGGGATCTGATCCAGCTTCAGCGGGATACGCCGTTTTTCACCGAACTGGGCGATCAGTTCGCCATCGGCGCTGTAAACCTGCATTGGAGTCTGCAGGCGAACATCTTTCAGCGTGGCGACATCGGGTAATTGTGGCTCGATATAGCGATAGAGGCCATAGAGCGAAGCAACTCCCAGCAGAATGCAACTCACTGCAAGGATGAATAGGTACTTTACGAACTTCACCGGAGATTTTCCATTCAGTAGCAATTGAATAGTTTATAAACAGACGGGCGCTAGTATAAAGGGAAGCCAGCAAGGTGGATATACCCGTCGTCTTTCAGGTTACAGGCGCATGGCTGCTCTCTGTTCCCGGCCCTTTCCTCTTGAGGGTAAGGCAAAATAACCGGGCATTACTCTGCTGTCGCCCTGCCTGCATCTCGACGCCCATCGGGTATCTGTTCTGTTGTGAAACGATAAGGAGATCGAACATTCATGGCTTATCCCATCTGGCAGGTTGGGCTGGACATCCAGAACGGTTTTATACGTGCTATGGCCGTACAACGCCGCCGATATGGCTGGCAATTGCGCCATTGGTGGCAGTTGCCGTTACCGGATGGCACATTACGCGGCGGTAGTCTACATCATCCTACCGAACTTTGTACGGTTCTTCGTCAATGGCGGCAGGAATTGCCACGATTTGTTTCATTGAGGTTGGGGTTTCCCGCCCCGCGAGTGTTGCAACAGCGGTTGGCGATGCCGGACCGGCGATTGCGTGAACCTCAGCGCGGCGACTATATCCGCAAAATGGCGGTCAAGGCGTTGCCGGTTAGCGGCGACGATTTGGCGCTGGATTATCGCCCCGACCCGCAAACCCCCAATATGCTGTTGGTGACGGCGGCACGCCAAACTGAGCTGGATGTCTGGCTGCATTGTTTGCGCGATGCCGGCTTGCAACCCGACGCGGTGGATATTACGCCTTGTGCGCTGCGTTGTATGGCCGCCCGTGCCGGACTGGCGGACGACCGTTTGCTGTTGCACCGTTTTGACGATCACTGGTTGTGGGTGTCGCCGCTGAAAGCGCCTTTGGCGTTTGGCACGTTTCATCCGGATGACATGGCGGATGGCGCGACAGATATTCAGGTAGAGCCTGATCTCATAAAGTATGTGAGTACCTGCTATCAAAAAGAGGTGCCGCCTGTTGCCTATCTTAGCGCCTCAACGCCGGCCGGGTTGCAACACACCTCTGCCTCTCTGGCGGCCTGGTCGCCCCTGACGGCATTTAGCCAGCAACAGCCCCCGTTACCGGCGTTTCCCGCGGCTTTTGCTATCGCCGGCGGGCTGGCTATCCGCCCGGAGGATTCACCATGCTGACCGTCAATCTCTTGGTATGGCGCCCGCGTTTGTTATATCGGCGTATGCGGCTAAGTCTGTTGCTGTCCGGCATTGTGCTGCTGGGGATCGGGGGGGCGGCGGCCATACTTCGTGGGCACTACCAGCAACAACGAATGTGGTGGACGCAACAAATAGAGTGGGTAGTGCTGCAATCACCGCGTTATGAGCAGCTTTATCTTCAGACGTTCGCCGCCTGGCAGCAGCGGGAAACCCGACTGGCGCAACAGGCGGCGCAGGAGCAGAGCCGGCGACGGAATCAGCGTTATCAGATCTTGCTTGAGCAACTGCCCATCGTACTGCCGGATTCGCTATGGCTGACGGAAATTAGCGATGACGGTTCACGAATCCATGTATCCGGAGTGAGTAATCACTATTCTGCGGTTGTCGCCTTGACGAATGCAATGGCGGTATTACCTCACATCGCGGATGCCGACGTACAACAGACGGCGCGTGATCCACAAAACCGCGCTCGGCTGAATTTTTCGCTGCGCTTTTACTGGCAGGATGTCGCCGAGTCTGGAGAAAAAGCGTGATGCGGCGGCTTTATCCTCAGCTCGCACACTGGCTGAGTGCGCCGTTGTGGCTATGGTTACTGGCACCGTCAGCGGCGATCCTGTTGGCGGCGCTTATCGGCGGTGGCGTGTGGATGTCGGCAGAGCGGCAGCACCTGCGGCAACTCAAGCAGCAGTATCGGGATGGTGAGAACGCCATTGAGCAGTGGCGGCGCAAAATTACGCCGTTACCCGATTTGCACTCGCTGCAGCGTTGGCTGGCCGGGCAGCCCTTATCCGCGCAGGACTGGCCGTTAAATCGCATCTCGTCGCTGCTGGATGCACCGCTGCATGACAGCGGCGTGCATCTGGAAGTCTGGCAGCCATTATCGGCGCAAGCGCGTCATGGCTCCTCTCCCGCTTGGCGACTGGTTTTCAATGCCGAATACGGGGAAACACTGGATTTCCTGTCTCGGTTTAGCCGGTTGCCGGTAGTGCTGCGTATCGATCGCATTTCGATCCGAAAGGTTCCCGCCGGGTTACGTACCGAACTGCAATTGTCGCTGCCACAACCGTCGGAGGCCAAACCATGAAAAGAGGGTGGATCGGGATACTGCGGGCCGGTTTGTTTCTGTGCTGCATGGGCGCCGAAGCGGTGACGCGCGACCCATTCCAGCCGTTATCAACGGCTTCATGCGATGACAACCCGGTGAAGGATAAGTGGCAATTGAAAGGGATGGTAGGGTCATCGTCGCAGTGGGTTGGATGGTTGTTCCAGCCCCAAAGCCACTGGTTGCGTGTTCGTGACGGGGACGTGCTGCCTTTGGGCGATTGGCAGGTTATGCGGCTCGACCGTAGCGGCGTCGTGTTACGCACGACCGGCGGGCAGGGGCGCTGTGGGACGGCGGAGATTCATCTTAATGCGCCTTTTCATCACAACATGGAGTGAGATATGCAAACAGGACGTTTTCCCAACGGGCGATTCCGCCGCTACGGCTGGCTGGTGATGTTATTTGGCAGCATGTTGGCCGAAGCCAGCCGCGACGAGCCGGTTTCGCTGGCATTTGATGATGTGCCGGTCCAGCGTGTATTGCAGGCGCTGGCGGACCATCAGCAGCTTAATCTGGTCGTAGCCCCAGGTGTGGCAGGCAATGTTAGCCTGAATTTGCAACAGGTTCCCTGGCAGCAGGCGCTGGATATTATTTTGCGTATGGGGCAACTGACGCTTGAACGGCAGGACAGCGTCATGATGGTTTACCCCGATACGGTGATGAAAGACCGGCAGCAGAAACAGGAAGAACTGGCGGCTAAACAACGCCAGCAACTGCCGTTGCAGAACGTGTCCGTCACTTTGCAGTACGCAGAGGCCGCCGATGTGGTGGCCAATTTGCAAAGCCAGCGCGGTACGTTGCTGACGGAACGCGGCAACGTGACCGTAGACAAACGCACCAATACCTTGTTGGTCCGGGATGTGGGTTCGGCGCTGGAGCAAATTCGTCCCTGGATTGAGGAACTGGATAAGCCGTTATCACAGGTACAACTGGCGGCGCACATCGTTACCATCAGTAGCGAGCATCTCAAGGCATTGGGCGTTAATTGGGGGCTGGGCGATGGCATGGCGACGGGGCAAGCGCTGCAAATGAATAATTTTAACGTCAGCTTGCCGATAGAATCGCCCGCCATTAACGCCGGTTTTCATCTGGCAAAGTTGAATGGACGACTGCTGGATCTGGAATTGATGGCGCTGGAACAAGAAAACGAGGTGGAGATCATTGCCAGTCCACGTTTGTTTACTGCGCATCAGCAGACGGCCAGCATCAAACAAGGTACGGAAATCCCGTATCAGGTATCCAGCGGTGCGAGCGGTTCGACATCGATAGAGTTTAAAGAAGCGGTACTGGGCATGGAGGTCACGCCGCGGATTCTGCATGGCGGGCAGATTACGCTCAATCTGCTGATTAGCCAGAATATGCCGGGGCGCGCCATTAAGCAGGGGGAAAACGGGGAGATTCTGGCGATCGACAAACAGGAGATCCAGACTCAGGTTACCGTTCAGGATGGCGAAACCATTGTGCTGGGCGGTATTTTCCAGCAACAAAAAAATCAGGCGGAACGTCAGGTGCCGGGGTTAGGGGCGTTGCCTGGCATCGGTGCGTGGTTCCGTAGCGGCAACCGGCAGCATACCCGACGCGAACTGGTGATCTTCATTACGCCGACCTTGATTCAGGCGGCTAAACGCAAGCCCGCAGCCTGATTAACGACCCCGGCGGACAACGGGGTTTAGCCGCCCGCTTTAATAAATAGTGTCCTTCATCAATAAATAGTGTCCTTCATCGTTTGACGATACCGTCGTTTTAGCATACAAGGATAGCGGCTTGAGCACGGAAGTGGTGTTACATCAGCGGTGTATACCCCAACGCACTTCAAGTTGCAGGACAAAATGCGGGCGTTTTGAGCAACGCGCCGTGTTGGCCCTTCAGGGCGAAGCCCGGTAATGGGCTGAGTAAGAAAGCCGACTTTCCTGCAACATGAAGTATGACGAGTGTAGATAAAACGTACGGTTTATCGCTGCCTGGTTCGTGTGGCATTTTATTCGGTTGCCAAACTACCCTGAGTATTGAGATAATTTTTTGTCTGATTCTCGCACTATCGCTCATGAGGTTTCAGTTTAGGTTCCGCCGCAGGTTACATGGCGGGGCGGGTTATCATTAACGAATTTCTTAGTAATACCAAAAAAATGGCAGAGAAACGCAATATCTTTCTGGTTGGGCCGATGGGTGCCGGCAAAAGCACTATTGGCCGTCAGTTAGCTCAGCAGCTCAATATGGAATTCTTCGACTCCGATCAAGAAATTGAGCGACGTACCGGGGCTGATGTGGGCTGGGTATTTGATGTGGAAGGCGAGGAAGGCTTCCGCGAGCGCGAAGAGAAAGTCATTAATGAATTGACGGAAAAGCAGGGTATCGTGCTGGCAACGGGCGGTGGTTCGGTGAAATCACGCGAAACCCGCAATCGTCTGTCTGCACGTGGCGTGGTGGTGTATCTGGAAACCACGATTGAAAAACAGTTGGCCCGTACTCAACGAGATAAAAAACGTCCGTTGCTTCAGGTTGAAACCCCACCACGCGAAGTGCTGGAGGCATTGGCGAAAGAGCGTAATCCGCTGTATGAAGAAATCGCCGATGTTACAATTCGCACCGATGAACAAAGCGCCAAAGTCGTTGCCAACCAGATCATCAGTATGCTGGAAAACAACTGATTTTGTGTAATCTCCTGTATACCGCAGGTTTCTGACAGATCAATGGAACGCGCATGGAAAGAGTCACCGTAACCCTCGGGGAACGTAGTTACCCCATTACGATAGCTGCCGGTCTTTTCAATGATGCGGCTTCTTTTATGCCGCTGAAAGCGGGCGATCAGGCCATGCTGGTGACCAATGAAACGTTGGCTCCGCTGTATCTGGATGCGGTGCGTGATCGGTTGGAGAAAAGTGGTGTGCGGGTGGATCAGGTCATTTTGCCTGATGGTGAACAGTTCAAGTCTTTGGCTGTGCTGGAGCAGGTATTTTCCGCATTACTCGCTAAACCGCATGGCCGCGATACGACGTTGGTCGCGCTGGGCGGCGGCGTCATTGGCGATCTGACCGGATTTGCCGCGGCCTGTTATCAGCGCGGCGTGCGCTTTATTCAGGTTCCCACCACGTTGTTGTCTCAGGTTGATTCCTCTGTCGGCGGCAAAACGGCCGTCAATCATCCGCTTGGTAAAAACATGATTGGCGCGTTTTACCAGCCGGCTTCAGTGGTTGTCGATCTGGATTGTCTTAAGACGTTGCCGGCACGCGAGCTCTCTTCCGGTCTGGCTGAAGTGATCAAATACGGCATTATTCTCGACGGCGCCTTTTTCGAGTGGCTTGAAACGCATATCGATGAGGTTCGTAACCTGGAAAGCGCCGCGTTGGCCTACTGCATTCGCCGTTGTTGTGAACTGAAGGCGGAAGTGGTGGCGGCGGATGAACGTGAGTCCGGACTGCGCGCCTTGCTGAATTTAGGCCACACTTATGGACATGCCATTGAAGCGGAAATGGGGTATGGCAACTGGCTGCATGGCGAAGCCGTAGCCGCGGGTATGGTGATGGCGGCGCAGGCCGCACGCCGTCTCGGCCAGTTGAATGCTGACGATGTCGAGCGTATCAAAGCCCTGTTGCTGCGTGCCGGATTGCCTGTTACCGGGCCGCGCGAAATGGTTCCGCAAGCGTATCTGCCGCACATGATGCGGGATAAGAAGGTTCTGGCAGGAGAGCTACGTCTGGTTCTGCCTACGGCGATTGGTCAATCGGAAGTTCGTTCCGGCGTATCACACGAACTGGTGTTGGCATCGATAGCCGACTGCCTTCCCTAAATCCGCCATCGGCCGGCTGAATAGCCAGCAGGTGGCGTCGCAGTAGTTTACGTTTAAAATACAATGCCTTATGATTTAGTCTTTCGCAGTGTGAGATGTGCGCGGAAGCTAGCCTTTCAGTTGGAGGGTATAAATGGATGAGTTCAATCCGGAAGAAGAGCTGAAGCCGGATACCAGCGATAGACGCCCGGTGCGTCAGCAGAGACGCAGCAAAAGCTTCTCTGCCCCCAGTGTTTCGCTATCCAGACAACACACCATGATTGGTATTGGTATCGTCGTTCTGGTGCTGTTGATCATCGGCATAGGTTCTGCTTTGCAATCTCCCAGCCAGAATTCCTCTTCCGCATCGTCGCAATCGTCAGGCTCTGGTAAGAATATCGACCTGTCATCGTCTATGTCTTCCAGTCAGGAACAGGCCGCATCACCGGCAGCGTCTCCGCCGTCTTCTCCTGCACCGACGGGCAACCAGAACACGGGGGGAACCGGAGCGCCGCAGACGTTGAGCGGCCAACCTGTTTCCGGCACGCCTACGCAGGCGCCGTTGTCTGCGCAGAGCAACGGCCAGCAGCGTATTGAATTGCCGGGTAACATCACTGATGCGCTGTCTCAGCCTCAGCAGCAGGATCGGATTAACGCGTTTTCCGCCGGGTTACCGACCGAGCCGGCAACCGTGTTCTCGCCGACGGCTAAAGGCGCACGCACGCCGTCCGTAGAGAAGTCGCCTTCCCATGTGCAGGCAGAAAAACCGTCAGCGCCGGCATCCCATAAAACCGCCGCCGAGGCCAAAGAAGCGGCTAAACCTGCAACGAATACCCATCGGGCACCGACGACGGCAGTAACGCCTGCTCCGTCCAGTAAGCCGGTGACGGCGGTTAAACCGGCGACATCGACGGGAAGTCAGGGCAATGCGGCTATTCAGAGTGCGCCTGCCAGCCACTTCACTGTGCAACTCAGCAGTGCGTCCCGCGAAGACTCCCTCAAGACGTATGCGCGGGAACAGCGGCTGACGAATTACTGGGTATATGAAACGAAACGCGACGGGCGGCCCTGGTATGTTCTGGTGAATGGTGTTTACGCCTCGCCGGAAGATGCCAAGCGTGCTATTGCGTCCCTGCCTGCTGATGTTCAGGCGAAAAAACCATGGGTCAGGCCGATCCGTCAGGTGAAGCAGGACTTGACCAAGTAACACCAATTGGCCCTGATGTGCTGTCTTAACAGAGTACAATCCGTGGCTCTGAACTGTGTGAGTAACTAACGACGGCATGAAGAAAAACCGCGCGTTCTTAAAATGGGCCGGTGGGAAATATCCGCTGGTTGAGGAGATTCGCCGATATCTGCCAGCGGGAGAGCGATTAATCGAGCCTTTCGTGGGTGCGGGTTCGGTGTTTCTCAATACCGACTACGACAGCTATATTCTGGCTGATATCAACAGCGATCTGATTAATCTCTATAAAATCGTTAAAAACGAGACCGATGCTTTTATCAGCGATGCCCGCAAGCTGTTTATCGATGAGGTCAACACCTCGGATGTATTTTATCAGCTGAGAGACGAGTTCAACCTCTGTACCAATGACTATCGTCGGGCATTGTTGTTTCTGTATCTGAACCGGCATTGTTATAACGGTCTGTGCCGCTATAACATGCGGGGTGAGTTCAATGTGCCGTTCGGGCGCTATAAAAAGCCCTATTTTCCGGAAGAAGAGCTTTATTGGTTTGCGGAAAAGGCACAGAACGCGACGTTCGTTTGCGAGCATTATCAACAGACGCTGACCAACGCGACCTCGGGTTCGGTGGTGTATTGCGATCCGCCTTATGCGCCGTTGTCGGCGACGGCCAACTTTACGGCGTACCACACTAACAACTTTAACTATCAGGACCAGCAAAACCTGGCGCAACTGGCGCAACGGTTATCGTCGCAAAACCAGATCCCGGTGCTGATTTCCAATCATGATACGGTGCTGACTCGTGAATGGTATCGTGATGCGTCATCGTTGTATGTGGTCAAAGCGCGCCGTACCATCAGCCGCAATATTTCGGGCCGCAGTAAGGTGAATGAATTGCTGGCGTTGTATTGTCAGGCGACGCCCTGAGCGTGGTAACGCGCGATGGGCGGGGGAACCAGTGAAAAGGTATCCTGTGTTCCCCCGCGAACAGTGTGGTTCATGAATACTGTTGTTCGTAAACATATTGTTCCCCAACAGAGTGGCTGTACAGGCGTGCCGTCAATGGCCGAACCCGGCAGCAGAATGCAGACTTGATGGTTTGGAGAAACGCATGAAACCGTTTTTAATCGCCCCGTCTATTTTGTCGGCTGACTTTGCCCGTCTTGGTGAGGACACCGCGCGCGTGCTGGCTGCCGGGGCGGATGTCGTTCACTTTGATGTGATGGATAACCACTACGTTCCTAATCTGACGATTGGCCCGCTGGTGCTGAAATCCTTGCGCAACTACGGCATCACCGCGCCGGTGGATGTGCATCTGATGGTCAAACCGGTGGACAGACTGATACCTGATTTTGCCGAAGCGGGAGCCAGCTTCATTACGTTTCATCCCGAAGCATCCGAGCATGTCGACCGTACGTTGCAACTGATCAAGAGTCATGGTTGTAAAGCCGGACTGGTGTTTAACCCCGCGACATCGCTGAGTTATCTTGATTATGTGATGGATAAGCTGGACATCATTCTGCTGATGTCGGTGAATCCGGGCTTTGGCGGCCAGTCGTTTATTCCATCTACGCTGGATAAGCTACGTCAGGTGCGTCGGCGAATTGATGAAAGCGGCTATGACATCCGCCTTGAGGTGGATGGCGGCGTCAAAGTGGATAACATCGCCCAGATTGCGGCTGCCGGCGCCGACATGTTCGTGGCCGGTTCAGCAATTTTCGGCCAGCCGGATTATCGTGCGGTGATTGACAGTATGCGGCAGGAACTGAAGGCAGTGCGTCATGACTGATTTTGCTGCGATTCGTGGGTTGGCGTTTGATCTGGATGGTACGCTGGTCAACAGTGCGCCGGGGCTGGCTAAAGCCGTGGATATGGCATTAGGTGCGTTGTCGCTGCCCCATGCGGGCGAAGAGCGGGTATCGACCTGGATTGGCAACGGCGCCGATGTGCTGGTGGAACGTGCATTACGTTGGGCGGGGATGGAGCCGACGGACAGGCAGATTCAGGACGCCCGAACGCTGTTCGATAAGTATTATGCCCGCACGGTAGACAGCGGCAGTCTATTGTTCCCAGAGGTGCAGGACACACTGGCCGAACTGGCCGGACGCGGTTTTCGTATGGCGGTGGTCACCAATAAACCGACGCCGTTTGTCGCGCCGCTGCTGGATATGCTGGGGATTGGGCGCTATTTCTCGCTGATTTTGGGCGGCGATGACGTAACCGAGAAAAAACCGCATCCGGCACCGTTATATATGGTGCTGGGTAAGTTGGGTCTACGGGTGAACGAATTGCTGTTTGTCGGCGACTCGCGTAATGATATACAGGCAGCCCGCGCTGCCGGATGTCCTTGCGTCGGTATGACGTACGGTTATAACTACGGCGAGGCGATCGCCCTGAGTCACCCTGACGTGGTGTTGGATCGCTTTGCGGATTTATTGACCCTTGACGGGTTACCCTTTTTAAACGATCAGGAAGCATGACATGAGTAAGCCCATTGTATTTAGCGGCGCACAGCCGTCAGGCGAGTTGACCATTGGTAACTACATGGGTGCGTTACGTCAGTGGGTCAATATGCAGGATGATTTTCACTGCATCTATTGCATCGTCGATCAGCACGCGATCACCGTACGTCAGGATCCGCAGCAATTACGCAAGGCGACGCTGGATACGCTGGCGCTTTATCTGGCCTGTGGCATCGACCCGCAAAAGAGCACGATTTTCGTTCAGTCGCATGTGCCGGAACACGCACAGTTGAGCTGGCTGCTGAACTGCTACACCTATTTCGGCGAGCTGAGCCGCATGACCCAATTCAAGGACAAGTCCGCCCGTTATGAGGAAAACATCAACGCCGGGCTGTTCGACTATCCGGTCCTGATGGCGGCCGATATCCTGCTGTACCAAACCAATCAGGTGCCGGTGGGTGAAGATCAGAAACAGCATCTGGAACTCAGCCGGGATATCGCCCAGCGCTTCAACGCGATTTACGGCGACGTTTTCCGTGTGCCGGAGCCGTTTATTCCTAAATCCGGCGCACGGGTGATGTCCCTGCTGGAGCCCACCAAAAAGATGTCCAAGTCGGATGATAACCGTAATAACGTCATCGGGTTGCTGGAAGACACGAAATCGGTGGTGAAGAAGATCAAACGTGCGGTAACCGATTCCGACGAGCCGCCGGTGGTGCGCTATGATCAGCAAAACAAGGCGGGAGTTTCCAACCTGCTGGATATTCTCTCCGGGGTGACGGGGAAATCCATCCCCGACCTGGAGAAAGAGTTTGAAGGGCAGATGTATGGTCACCTGAAAGGCGCGGTAGCCGATGCCGTATCCGGTATGTTGAGCGAGTTGCAGGCGCGTTATCACCGCTTCCGTGATGATGAAGCGTTCTTGCAGCAGGTGATGCGCGATGGCGCGCAAAAAGCCAGCGCGCGTGCGCAGGAAACTCTGCGTAAGGTGTATGACGTGGTGGGATTTGTCGCACGTCCGTAACCTGATTTGCGTTCGTCGCCGTTCAGACAGCGCCGTCTCCATACCAGGGGCGGCGTTTTTTTATGGATGAATGGCGGGCGCATAACTGAAAAAAGAGTGTAAATAGGGCAAATGCCTAATCATAGGGCGGATAATTTTCACAAATGTTATAAATTGCCTAATGACCTCACAGCAGACTTCCTCAATAATCGATATAAATAAAACGCAATTTTATTAAATCAGCACCGTGTTTTTATTATTACTGCATACATAAAAGCCCGTGCTGGTAGGCGCTCCACCTTCAGGCAGGTAATCAACGTGAAAATTGAATCGATCGACGTCACCGTCTTCACTTATCCCACTCGCCGCGTTTCCGACAGCGCCGGGCATTCCCATCCGGGCGATGAGCATCAGGCCAGCATGGCGCTCCTGACTGTCAGCACCGATGACGGGCACAAAGGCTATGCGTTTGCGCCGCCGGAAGTGGTTCGTCCGTATGTGGTGAACAGTTTTTTCCGCAAGGTGCTGATTGGGCAGGATCCGTTTGATCGTGAACGCCTGTGGCAGGATCTGGTGCACTGGCAGCGCGGCAGCGCCAACCAGTTGACCGACCGGGCGCTGGCCATCATCGAGCAGGCATTGTGGGATCTGGCCGGGCGGGCGCTGAACGTGCCGGTGTATAAGCTGCTGGGCGGCTACCGCGACAAAGTGCCGGCCTACGGCAGCACCATGTGCGGCGACGAGCTGAAGGGCGGCCTGTCGACGCCGGAGGAGTACGGCCAGTTCGCCGAAAAACTGGTACAGCGTGGTTACAAGGCCATCAAGCTGCACACCTGGATGCCGCCGGTGTCGTTCGCGCCGAGCCCGCAAATGGACGTGAAAGCCTGTGCGGCGGTGCGCGAGGCGGTGGGGCCGGATATCTGCCTGATGCTGGACGGCTACCACTGGTACAGCCGCAGCGAGGCGCTGTACATCGGCCGTGAACTGCAAAAACTGAACTTCACCTGGTTCGAAGAGCCGATGGAAGAGCAGAGCATGGCGTCCTACAGCTGGCTGAACAAGAATCTGGACATCGATGTGATCGGGCCGGAAAGTCTGGGCGGGAAATACTTCAGCCGTGCCGACTGGGTGAAGGAAGGGGCCTGCGACATTCTGCGCGCCGGGGTGCAGGGCGTGGGCGGAATCACGCCGTGCCTGAAGGTGGCGCATCTGGCGGAAGCCTTCGGTATGGATTGCGAAATCCACGGCAACGGCGCGCCCAATCTGGCGGTGGTGGGGGCGATTAAAAACTGCCGCTGGTACGAGCGCGGCCTGCTGCATCCGTTCCTCAACTACGATGAGCCCGTCGCTTATCTGAATTCGCTGGTAGATCCAATGGACGAAGACGGTTTTGTACACCTGTCGCAGCGGCCCGGCCTGGGCGAGGACATCAATTTTGACTGGATTGAGGCGCATACGTTGAGCCAGCACTAATCAGGCTTGCGGTGTATCTTCCTTTTGACCGTTTTCCTTCCCCGGTCACGCAATATGGGTGCCGGGGAAGTCTGATCGTGACCATCGCATTGTCATTCAGGCGGGCAATAGAGCAAATAGTGCTCTTTTTTTCGCCGATGGGTGGTCGGGATCGCGTAAAAAAAGGTAAATGGGTAGCGCAGAAAGGGACGGCTATTTAAAATCGGTACGCTTTCTGTCGTTGGTCCTCAAAAGGAATTCTTCATGTCAAAACGTATACTGGCAGCGGTAGTCACTGTACTTTCTCTGACCGCCTTTTCACCGGCTTTTGCCGCTACTCCCACGTCCACCCATGTGCTGCTGACAACCTCTGCGGGCAACATCGAACTGGCTCTGGATGATCAAAAAGCGCCGGTTTCTGTGAAAAACTTTGTTGATTATGTCAACAGTGGTTTTTACAACGGCACTATCTTCCACCGGGTGATCCCTGGGTTCATGGTTCAGGGTGGCGGTTTCAGCAGTGATATGAAACAGAAACCGACTAATCCGCCTATCAAGAATGAAGCGGACAATGGCCTGCGTAACCTGCGTGGCACCATATCCATGGCACGCACCAGCGAAAAAGACAGCGCTACCAGCCAGTTCTTTATCAATGTTGCGGATAACGCTTTTCTGGATCATGGCCAGCGTGATTTTGGCTACGCCGTCTTCGGTAAAGTGGTAAAAGGCATGGAAGTGGCTGACAAGATTTCTCAGGTTCAGACAGAAAATGTTGGGCCGTACCAGAATGTGCCTTCTAAACCGATTGTGATTCAATCAGTGAAGATTATTAAGAAATAACCACCTGCTGACCCGACATGTCCTGATGAGAGGTTAACCTGTCCCTTTGCTGTTAAACGGCAAGGGGACTTTTCATTTCAATCGACGCTATGCGTCCGCTTGCGCCTTTCTTTCCCCGGTTATTGCACCTGTATCGGCCAATCAAATAGGCTATGCCAGCCACGGGCGCGTGACTGGCATTTTCAATGGCAGAGAGTACCGGAGTAATTTATTCCAGCTCTTTAGCCATTTGCTGCAACCAGGCATCCACATTCGTGCTCGGGATCGTCAGCGCGCGTTTGGTGGCTGCGGCGGTCGGATACCCTCCCACTTCGCTCTGGCTGTTGACGAATGTGCCGCTGCGTTTCTGGAAGTCGTTAACGATGCGTTTATCCACCGTGTCGCGGTCTTTCGGACGAGCGCCGGCATGTTGTGTCACCTGATTGGCTACCGACGAGGCGCTGATCGCAGTCAACCCGGTGGGCCACACCGGCGCCGATTTCAGCAGGTTAATGCCCGTGCCGGAGGTTTGCGCCACGGCTTTGCCTGCTTTGTCGAAGGCCAGGTTATCGCTCATCCAGACATCGCCGCCGGTGGTATTGCTGCCAACCAGCGACAAGTCAGACTTGGTGTTGGCGCCGTGATACATCACGTTGCCGGCGATTGCTACTTTGGCGTTAACCGGCAGGGAACGACCTTCCCATTCGCTCTGAATTGCGCCAATACGAACGCCCCAAATACCTGGGTTGTAGATCAGGTTGTTGACGACAACGCCGGTGGTCGCGCCCTTGAACCACGGGTTACGCTCGTTGTTGTGGGCATACAGGTTGCCGATGATTGCCGCGTTGGTCACGTTATCGTGGACCAGCGTGCCCATCGAGTGAATGCCTTTAGAGTGGCTGGAGTCGTACAGACCTTCTGCAATGATGTTGTTGGAGAAGGTGACGTTATGCGCGGTGCCGGACTGGCCGTCGTAACGCGGGCCGGAAACCGACAGGTTTTCATCGGTGCCCCAGGCAAAGCTGCAGTGGTCCACTACCACGTTGTAGGCGTTCGGCCCGGTGAGCGACACGTCTTTTTCAAAGCCGCTCTTCTTGGCGTGGCCGTTATCGCCGATGCGGAAACGGATATGTTGCATCAGTACGTCATGGGTGGTGATCGACATACCGCCCTTAACCAGGGTGATGCCGGGCGATGGCGCTGTTTGCCCGGCAATGGTGACGTAGGGTTCGGCGAGCCGGATGTCTTGCTCGTTAAGATCAATAATACCGCCCACTTCAAACACGATAATACGCGGGCCTTTGGTAGCCAATGCTTCGCGCAGCGAGCCGGCGCCGCTGGATGCCAGAGTGGTGACGCGAATAACTTTGCCGCCGCTGCCGGCTACCGTCTCGGTGCCGAATCCTTTCAGGTCAGGGGCAGCAGTACTGGCGGCCTGAGCGGTCAGGACGCTGGTACTGAATAACAATGTGAATAACAGGGTGTGTTTCATCATGGCTTGATCCCTATGCCGGGGGGCTTGTCCTGCCTGATGGCGAGGCGTTGCTAAATAAAAAAACGGGCGAGTAAAGAGAACTCTCTCGCCCAGAATAAATCCTGCAATAACCGCCCGGCAGAGCCGGGCGGAGGGCGTTCCAGACATCAGCGATGCTGACGGGAACTGATTATTTACACGCTGAGCTGGCCAGCGTGGCCAGGTTTTTGCCTACACCGGCGTAGTTGGCCAGTTTGTCTTTCACGCACTGTGCGCTCACCGGGCTGTAGCTATAAGGCACGGCCGGGTAGGTGCCAGTGGAGGTCCAGGTGTCAGCATTGCGGTACTCTTTCGCATCCGGCGTCCAGGTAATTTTGTAGGTGGCGAAATCAGCCGGTTTGGTGATGTTGTTGCCTTTCAGTACCCAGGTGCCGAAGTTGCTGCCGTCATAGCGGGAAGTGATCGGGTTCACCGCGTTTTCGAACCAGTTGTTTTCGATCAGCGCCTTGCCGTTCTGGCGGACGTTCAGGCCGGAACTGGTGAGACCGGTGTACAGGTTGTTATACGCGTGGACATTACCACCGCGCTGCAACGGCAGACGCGCATTGACGTCGCTGTAGATGTTGTGGTGATAGGTGATGTTGCGTTCAGCCGTGTCGGAGGAACTGAAACCAGACAGGCCGACTTTCTTCACGCCGTGGATGTAGTTGTAAGAGATGGTGACGTAAGTCGCGCCTTTTTTGATATCGAACGCGGATTCGAAGGTGGTGTCGCCATCTTTAGTACCGTCGCACTCGTGGTTAGCGGCAAACAATTCGTTATGATCCAGCCAGACGTTCGGCGAGTTGTCGATACGGAACATGTCGCCGTCCTGAGCCCCGCCCGGCAGGTAGCCGATACGCATGTTGCGTACCACGACGTCGGAAGAGTTGACGATCCAGATACCGAAGTTAGCGGAAGAACCGTTGGCACCGATAATGGTGATACCTTTGGTGAAGTCTTTAATTTCCACAGCGCGGGCATCTTTGCTCCACTGGCCGCAGATATTCGCCGCTGCCGCGTTGATCAGCGAATCTTCGTTACCGGTATAGGTAATCACCAGCGGATAAGCCCCGCCTTTCACCTTCTTACCTTTGGCATCGACTTTTGCGGCTTCAATGATATTGATGATGTCCTGCATTGAGCTGGCTGTTTTCTTCACCGAACCGGAGACGTCACCACCGTCCGTTTTGGTATAACCGCCGGTATCCGCGGCCAGGCTGTATTGACTGAAGGCCAACAGCAGGCCGGCGGCAATCGGAGTAATGAGTGATTTCATGAGTCGTGTTCCTGTTTTTTAAAAATATGAGGTGGGCATTTATCGTTCCACATGCCCTTACTTATGGTTGGTGCGGTAGGGGTATTCCCGCCATGTTTCCTGTTAGTCGCATGAATCACGTCGGGTATAGATAAGTAAAACCGGATCACACGCATCAACCTGTGCTCAGTTTTAGCTCAAAAAGGACACATTTCAATAGTTGGAACGCCGGTTCATTATTAGTATCTATTATGTTTTTTCGAATTATGACAGGCGTCACTTTTTGTGGACGGAGTTCCGACCTGTCGCTTATAACCGTTAATAATTAAAAAGCTATTGATTATTAAATTTGTCTGAAAAGCGACGTCAGGCTCGCGCATCTTGCCGGGTTCTCAGTGGGTCGGTAGCAAAAAAAGAGCGGGCATTGAGCCCGCTCGAGGGTGGGATAACCCGGTGAGTCAGGCTGTGCGCCTGCCTCTGCGTGAGATTATTTACAGGCTGCGCTGGTCAGCGTGGCCAGATTTTTACCCACGCCGGCATAGCCAGGCAGTTTGTCCTTCACGCATTGTGCGCTGACCGGGCTGTAGTTGTAGGCCACGGTCGGGAAGGTGCCGGTGGAGGTCCAACTGTCGGCATTCACATAAGGCTTGGTGTCGGCCGTCCAGGTGATGCTGTAGGTAGAGAAGTCGGCCGGTTTGGTGATGTTGTTGCCCTTCAGCACCCAGGTACCGAAGTTTTTGCCGTCATAACGGGAGGTGACCGGGTTTATCGCCTTCTCGAACCAGTTGTTTTCGATCAGTGCCTGGCCGTTCTGGCGCACGTTCAGGCCGGAACCGGTGATGTTGGTGTACAGGTTGTTGTAAGCGTGAACCAGACCACCACGTTGCAACGGCAGACGGGCGTTAACGTCGTTGTAGTAGTTATGGTGATAGGTAATATTGCGGCCGGTATCACTGCTGCTGGAACCATCCAAACCTACTTTTTTCACACCGTGGATGTAGTTGTAGGAGACGGTGACGGTGTTCGACGCGCCCTTGATATCAACGGCGGATTCAAAGGTGGTGTCGTTGTCCGGCGTGCCGTCGCACTCATGGTTGGCGGCGAACAATTCGTTATGGTCAACCCAGACATTCGGCGAATCGTCGACGCGGATCATGTCGCCATCTTTAGCGCCGCCCGGCAGGTAACCGATACGCATGTTCTGTACCACCACATCGGAGGATTTCTTAATCCAGATGCCGAAGTTGGCGGAAGAACCGTTGGCGCCAATGATGGTGATGCCTTTGGTGAACTCTTTGATTTCTACGCCACGCGGGTCTTTGCTCCACTGGCCGCAGATATTGGCGGCAGCGGCGTTGATCAACGAGTCTTCGTTACCGGTATAGGTGATTACCAGCGGATAGGCGCCGCCTTTCACTTTTTTGCCGTTGGCATCCAGACGTGCGGCGTCGATGATATTGACGATATCCTGCATCGAGGTTGCGGTCTTGCTGACGGCACCCGTCACGTTGCCCCCCGCGGTAGCGGCGTAGCCGCCGGTATCGGTAGCGGCCAGCAAAGGTTGGCTGAGCGCCAGTAACAGTCCAGCGGTAATTGGGGTAATGAGTGATTTCATAGCCAGTATTCCTTTTCTCTAAACCATAAATATGTTGTGGGCATGAGTTATTCCCTGCGCCCGTAGTGGGTGTTGACCGGGATGCATGGGTAAGGCTTGCCAATCCATTCCGGTAACCCACGTCAGTCTTAGTGTAAAAATCAAACAATTCAATAATTGAAATGCCATTTCATTATCCGGATCGAATAGATTTTCTAATAGTTTTGAGCGAGCTCACGCTAACGGATTCCGCTAATGACACTGGATGAAACTGTTTAGTAAATCTTCATGGTTTTGGTTTGGTATGAATTGTGAAGCCGCTCACTGGCATGACGATGTGCCCATGATGGGGAATGTGCGGTGCGTGCTTTCCTTTCTCTCCCGCATTTCGCCGTATTTCCACGCTGAATAGCCGCGCTCGTTAATCGAGTGATTCCCTACCCTGCTGTTATCACTGAAATGAGCAGAGGGTGAAGATATGCAACCGGTTGATGAGCTGACGATTTTGGCCGAAGGGCTGCACGATGTGGTACGAAGGCGAATCTTGCGCACTTATATCGCACACATGGAGGAACAACGGCGGCATTTTGCCGGTTTTCAAACCAATCAGCAGGGGGAGTTCGACGCCGGGCTGCGCCCGCTGCTGGGGATGAACCTGTTAAACCTGGGAGACAGCATGGAACCCGGCGCTTATCAGGTGAACAGCAAGCGTTTTGAACGAGCGGTGCTGGATTATTACGCCAGGTTGTGGCGCCTGCCGTCGCCATACTGGGGATACCTGACGGCGATGGGGTCGACCGAAGGCAATCTGTTTGCGCTGTGGAATGCGCGCGATTTTCTGTGCGGAGCGCCCACTACGCAGTGGCCGGCCGCCGCAGGCGCACGCTACGCGCCGGTGGTACTGTATTCCGAACGCAGCCACTATTCGCTGGCCAAGGCGTGCCGGGTATTGCAATTAGCAACCCCCGCCGAGGCGGGCCCCTCGCTGGGGCGTTGCCCGATCAACGCTGGAGTATGGCCGCGGGCGTTGCCTTGCGATGACGCCGGTCGTGTGGATGTGGGGAGTTTGCTGCAATTGGCGACGTTTTTTTATCGCTACCGACGGCCGGTGGTTATTTGCCTCACCAGTGGGACCACGTTTAGCGGCGCCTGTGACGACTGGCGGCAGATTACGGCGCAATTACAGCGGCGATTGCCGCCGAATACGCCGCAACAACGTAGCTATTGGCTGCATGTCGATGGTGCGCTGTCGTCCAACTATCTGCCGTTTTGGCCCGAACCGGAAGGGCGCCGACTGGCGATTGATGCACAGGCGGCATCGCTGCATTCCATTTGCGCCAGTCCGTATAAATGGCTGAGTATGCCGTGGCCGTGCGGCGTGGTGATGCTGTCCGAGCCTTACCGTACGGTAGCGCTCAACCGGCCGACTTATATCGGCAGCGGGGATGCCACCTTATCCGGCTCGCGTCCCGGTTTGTCTGCGGTGGTGTTGTGGAACCAACTGTGCCGCCTCGGCGAGCAGGGGCAGCAGGACATGATCCGCCGCTGTCACGAGATACAGCGTTACGCTTACCAGCGGCTCCGCTATCTGTTTGAGCGGCTTGACCCCGAACGGGAGCGATTGTTTCTGCAACCGCTACTCAGCGGTTCGCTGATAGTGCAGTTCAGCGCGCCGCATCAATCGATTATCGATCGTTTCTCATTATCCAGCGACCAACTGATGGTGCAGGGAAAGCCCATGCTTTTCTGCCATCTGGTGGTGTTGCCGCATTGCCATCGAGCGCTGGTGGATAACCTGTTGTGGACGCTTGCGCAGCCCGGCGCTTTTCCCACAGAGAAGGAGGCGTGATATGCGAATACTGTGGATATTGCTCGGGCTTGGCGGGTTGCTGTGTGCGATGCAGACGTGGGCGGCAGGAGGAGATAATACTGCCGACGTCCGGCCGGTCGATGTGAGCGTGAGTATTTTCATCAATAAGATCTACGGCGTGAACACGCTGGAACAGACCTATAAAGTCGATGGGTATATCGTCGCGCAATGGACCGGTAAACCGCGTAAAACACCCGGCGATAAGCCTTTGATTATTGAAAATAACCAGATCGAGCGCTGGATCACCGGCGGTCTATGGGTTCCGGCGCTGGAGTTCATCAACGTGGTCGGCAGCCCGGACACCGGTAATAAACGCCTGATGCTGTTTCCCGATGGGCGGGTTATCTATAACGCCCGCTTTCTGGGAGCGTTCAGCAATGACATGGATTTTCGGCTGTTCCCGTTTGATCATCAACAGTTCGTATTGGAACTGGAGCCTTTTTCCTATAACAACCAGCAGTTGCGGTTCAGCAGCATCCAGGTCTACACCGAGAATATTGATAACGAAGAGATCGATGAATGGTGGGTCCGCGGTAAAGCGTCAACCCACATTAGCGATATCCGTTACGACCATCTGAGCAGTGTACAGCCCAACCAGAATGAGTTTTCCCGCATTACGGTGCAGATAGACGCGGTGCGTAATCCGTCGTACTACCTGTGGAGTTTCATTCTGCCGCTGGGGCTGATTATCGCCGCTTCCTGGAGTGTGTTCTGGCTGGAGTCGTTCTCCGAGCGGTTGCAAACCTCTTTTACGTTGATGTTAACGGTGGTGGCCTACGCGTTTTACACCAGCAACATTCTGCCGCGCCTGCCTTACACCACCGTCATAGACCAGATGATTATCGCCGGGTATGGCAGCATTTTCGCTGCGATTCTACTGATTATCTTTGCACATCATCGCCGGGCGAGCGGGCTGGAAGACGAGCGGTTGATACGTCGTTGCCGCCTGGCTTTCCCGCTCGGATTTCTGACGATTGGCGGCTGGCTGATTATACGGGGGCTCACGCTATGAACGCTTCACCTTCACGCACGGCGCTGGCAGAAGCGCTGTTCGCCAGCCTGATTTTTATCGGATTGCTGGGATTCTCGACTTACATGGTCTACCACAAGTCCATCAACGCGCTGGAGCAGGAAATCAAAATCGGGTTGCTGTCGAACGTGCGATCAGCGGCGACCACGCTGTCCGGCGACGACCATCAAAACATCACGGCGCGTACCGGGCGAGATGACCCGGTTTACCAGCAGCTTGCGGTGCAACTGGAGCGTATTCGTCAGGCATCGCAGGACGTGCGCTACATCTATACCACGGTGCTGGATCAGGACAAGGTGCGGTTCGTCGTCAATCCCAGTCCACAGAATGATAACGATGGCGACGGCCTACCGGACCTGCCTCCGGCATTAATGCAAGTCTATGACAATGCGCCGTCGGAGCTGGTTGATGCCTTGCGCGAGCACAAAACCGGCGTGTCGGTACAGCCCTATCGGGATGAATGGGGGGTTTTTATCAGCGCTTATGCGCCTTTTTACGATCGGCAAGGCGTATTTCGCGGCATCCTGGCGATGGATCTGGAGTTATCGAGCTTTTATCAGCGGCTGGAAGCGCTCAATCAGGTATTTCGTAAGGCCATTATTACTATTCTGTTTCTCGGTTTAGTCGTGGGGCTGGCGGTATGGTGGATGCGGCGCAGCAGCCAGCAGGTGCGTATGCAACTGACCAGCCGCGAACAGGCTTATTACGCGTTGTTGCAAGCCACATCGCCTTTGCAACTGGAACGCTTGTATGACTGGGCGCTACCGCTGCTGTTTCTGCGCGGCGGCACGCATACCCGGCCGCCGACGGGGATGATGCTCACCATCGTTGACCCGGCGGCGGAAAAGGATGACGCGTTGCAGGCAAACCTGGGCGAATGGTGGCAAAACGCCGCGCCATCATTGCTGCCTTGCCCGGATTCCACGTTGACGATCACGTCGCACGAGGTACTGGAGGCCCACTTCTCACCGGAGTATCACCACCGCTTCTGGTTGCAGAGCTTCCAACTGTGGCGGCAACTGGCACAACAACCGCTGATGATTGAGGTCAGCCTGAAGGAAGAAGGGCTGCTGTACTGGATGCTGGAGGTCCGCCTGACGCAAAGCGGCAACCCGAACAGTGTGGCGGATGAAGACCCGGACTGGTGGCTGCGCTTCCTGCACTGGCAGGCGGAAGCGGTATCCGCGCAGGTGACGGTCCGCCAGGTGGAGAAAGGACAGTTGTGGCTGAGCTGGCGGGTGCAGAAATATCCGGAGGCGCAATGATGCGGCGTTTATTACCGATCTTATTGATCATGCAGACCTTTTTGATCCAGTTAGTCTCCGGTATCAATTACGTCACCATCCCGGTGTTGATGAATTTGCAGGGTCACAACAATTTGTGGATTGGCGTCGCCATGGCCTGCGAAATCATTGGGGTGTTGCTGTTTCACCAACGACTCAGCCGGATCATTCAATGGATCGGGCTGACGTGGTCGACGCTGCTGCTGGTCTTGTTACGCTCGGCTCTCTGTATCAGCATGGCGTGGCAGCAATTTTATCCCGGCTGGCTGGTCAGCATTCTGGGGTATGGCCTGTGTACCGGGATGCAGTTGATCCTGTTGCAGACCTGGCTTAATCAATTGCCGTTACGGCGGCGCGGCGTGGTCATGGGGTTGTTTTCCGCGGCGCTATCGCTGGGGGTGGCGTTGGGGCCGGTGTTGTTGCAACTGACGCAGGTGTCGATGACGCAACGGTTCTGGTTGACCGCGTTGCTGAGCCTGAGCGCGCTGCTGCTGGTGTGGATTGCCCACATCAATCCGCAGTCGGGAACGGTATCCGCGGTGCGCTTTCGTTTTGTCTGCCGTCATGCCCGTGCCATTTTGGTGTCTGCGCTGGTTGGCGGCGTCAGTTTTTATGGTTTACCCAACTTTCTGACGTTGTATGGCATCAGCGACGGATTGACGGACGAGCGGGCATCGCTGCTGATGACCATGTTCATGCTGGGCAGCGTCACGCTTGGGATGGCGGTCAGCTTGCTATCGGACTGGGTGAACCGGCAGTGGATCGTCGCGTTCTGTATTTTCTGCTCAGTAGTGTGCGCGGTGTTTCTGGCGCTGGCGGTGTATGCCGATTACGGCGCTACGTTGGTGCTGCTGTATATCTGGGGCGGTAGCATGGGGGGTGTTTACAGCATCGGGTTGTCGTTGATTGGCGATCGTTTCCCCCCACAGCAGCAGATGTCCGCCAACATGAGCTACACCATGATGGATTCCCTTGGCGGCATTGCCGGTTTGATTGGCATCGGTTTCATGATGGACCGCATGGGGCCGGAAGGCATGACCATGGTGCTGGTGGTGGTCGGTTGTGCGTTCCTGTGTTATCTGGTGTGGGAATTGGTTGAGCACCAAACACCGTTTCAATAAACGCGGCTTCTCAATGCCGCCGCCTGATGAGAGCCGCCTGAGGCCCGCCTCTTGCCTTCCGTGATCCTCCGGTTTATTGCCGGGGGATCGTCATATCCATATTTCTTCCGATTTTGCTGCATGTTTCCCTGCTTTTTGCCGATGTTTGCCCAAGAGAGGGAACGTACTTCCTCTGCAAACTGACTGCGTCAAGCCATTGAGGAGGAAACCAAATGACTCTTGAAATTAGCCAGGAAAAATTAAAAAAGGTAATGACGGCAGCCAGTGCCGACGATCTCGCGCTGTTCCAGCCGGCACTACAGCAGGAGTGTAATACCGCGGGGATTAATACCCCGTTGCGTTTCGCACACTTCATCGCTCAGGTTGCGCACGAGAGTAATGAACTGCGCGCACGGGTAGAGAATTTGAATTACAGCGCCAAAGGTTTGCGATCGGTGTTCGGGCGTTACTTCACCACCGATGAGATGGCCGCGCAGTGCGAACGCAAACCGGAGTCGATCGCCAATATTGTTTATGCCAACCGGCTGGGTAATGGGGCGACGGAAACCGGCGATGGCTGGAAATATCGAGGCCGTGGTTTGATTCAACTGACTGGGCGGGATAACTACCGTACCTGTGGAAGCGCCATCGGTCAGGATTTGGTCACCAACCCGGATCTGATTAGCCAGAACCCGGAGGTTTCCGTGGCGGCGGCGATTTGGTTCTGGAAAAAGAATGGGCTAAGCGAATTCGCGGATCAGGACGACATCAATACCATTACCCGCCGAATTAATGGTGGTCTGAATGGTCTGGCGGATCGTAAAAACTATCTGGCGAAAGCGAAACGTGCTTTTGGCTGAGTCATCGCCGTCGGTTGATCCCGACCAGCGAAAAATACCGGGGTTGCAGAGGACTCCGGTTTTATCTGGGGGCGATATTCGCCATAACGGGTGAATACTGCTCTGTATAAAAAATAAACCGTAATTTAATGATTTTTAAGTATTGTATTTTGTGGTTCGATGCAACTGATTGAGTGATATAGAACTGATAAAACTGATACTAAAGTGATACCAAAATATTTTTTAAGTAAGGTTACTATAGATTTATTCGAGCAAGACAAATAAACGGTTCGTTGTCACGCGTTTAAATAATAAAACGGTAATGACGTTTATTAAGATATGTCGTGTTGGCTGTGTGAATGTTCTATGCCAGTTCCAAAGTAAAAGAAAATATAGCCGGAAAAGATTTTTGCTCACTCATGCGATAATCACGGTTGTTATTCTCTTGCGAGCGGAGTGGTCTAAAAACACCGGGGATTTTAAATTCCACATTCAGGAAAGAGAATGATGATGCACTCGTCGAACACTCATGAATTATTGATTGATGACCCGCTTTCTGGTTTACAGCAATTGGGGATAAATGGCGAGGGAATAAAAATCGGTATTATTGATGGCGCT
Organism: Dickeya sp. ws52; assembly: GCF_007210685.1. Classification (NCBI taxonomy): domain Bacteria; kingdom Pseudomonadati; phylum Pseudomonadota; class Gammaproteobacteria; order Enterobacterales; family Pectobacteriaceae; genus Dickeya; species Dickeya sp. ws52. The sequence continues at coordinate 41,691 of NZ_SZVX01000009.1, read as the reverse complement.
ATTGAAAATCATCATCCGATATTAAACCATTTAACCATTGAAGGCCTGTCTGCTCAGAAAGATAAAGGTACCTCTCACGGAACGGCGGTAAGCAGTATTATCGGTGGAAACGGTGTGGGTATTGCACCGGCGGTAACCCTGCTGAGTATTCCTGTCTTTCATGAGGATGAAAAGGGAAATATTCATGGCTGTTCTGAGCGCACGCTTGCCAAAGCGATCCGTGATGCACGTTTGAAGGGGTGCCGTATTATTAATGTCAGCGGTGCATCATTATCCGTTAATGGCCAGGGCACCGACGAATTACGTAAGGCTATCGACGATTGTGAAAAAGAGGGGGTATTGATCGTTGCGGCTGTCGGTAATGAAGGCCGTAATAGTGAATCATTACCCGCGTCGATGGATTTTGTCCTGGCTGTTGGCGCTTGTGATAAAGCAGGATTGCCGGCCTCATTTAATAACTACGGATTGAAACTGAGAAAGAAAATGTTGCTGGCATCCGGTGTCTCTATTCCTGTTGCTACGCCGAATTATGATCTGTCTGTTGTTTCTGGCAGCAGTTTTTCCGCCCCGGTGGTGTCGGCAATATCGGCATTAATCATGAGGGCGATGAATATAGCAAACGATCGTCGTGCGTCGAAAATGATTCGGGAGCGGCTGTTTAATACCGCGACCCCACTTGTGTTGTCAACGGCAGCTAATCGGGAGTCTGTTATATACCGATTAAATATTCAGAACTTATTCCGGCAAATAGCACAGGAATTTTATCACCAACCACCCAAAAGGATCATGACCATGTCAACTGAAGAAAAAAATATTGAGCCTGCCGCCGTGGAGCTGCTGGTTCCCTCTATTATCGATGCCCAGCAGGATATTCAGGATGTTGAATCTGACGATGATGCCGTACTGGCGCCTTCCAGCCTGAATACTGAAGTGAGCATTCCATCGCGCGATGCCGGTTTGTCATTACCCAAAATCCATGATCCGGCGGCCAATCATTATGTACATGTCCCGGCCCGCCGGATTATGCCGCAGTCTTCGTCATTGGATGCGCGCACGATACGTGATCAGGAAAAGATCTTTGTTATCGGTCAGGTCGGTTATGACTTCGGTACTGAAGCCCGGCTGGATTATTTCACCCAGGTGATGGGGAATAAAAGCGGTTATCCGTTTGATCCGGTGCAAATGGCCGAGCACTTGAATACCGGCGACAATGCGGAGCAATCCAACGCGTTAATCTGGACATTAAAAATCGATGGCATTCCGGTTTACGCCATTAAGCCCGATGCGCAATTCGCCGTGCTGGAATATGCCCGTTTGGTGGAATTCCTGTATGAACAGGAAACCAAAGGCGTGGAACGTGTTTCTATTGCCGGCATTATCAGTGGTGAAACCCGCTTGTTCAACGGCCAGGTGATTCCAACGATTAGCCCGGTACTGCGTGGCATGTTCAACTGGGAATCCCAGGATATTTCGAAGATGCTGATGGGGGAAAGCGCCATGGGTACGTCGAAATCCAAAGAATTGATCAACTTCATCAACCGTATTTATTACGAGCTGCGTAATCGGGGTTATGAGTCGAATGAACGCGCGATTAACTATGCGGCGACCAACGCCTATCAGATGAAAGAAATTTTTGATGATGCGTTTGCCGAAGGATTATTCCTGAACAAGATCAGCGCGGAACGCAGCCCGGTCAGCCGTCCGGAATCGGATTGCTGGGACGTGGTGCTGGAATTCTTCAACCCGAAAGAACGTCTTACCGCAGCGCGTAAACTCTATCGCTATACCATTGACGTAAGCGACGTTATGCCGGTCACCATCGGCACGCTGCGCAGCTGGCACGCTTATTAATATCAGCTGGCGATAACCGTTTATTTTCAGATTTGCCGCCGATTGGGGGCATTAACCTGGGGATATCCCCAAAATACCATGCAAATATACTCAAGGAGAAATAACCATGAAACTTCCAACTCAAGCACAGAATGTCAACCGCGCCAACCGTGTTGCCGAAGCCAAAGCTTCCGGCGTTAACCCGGCTTTCTGGGGTGAAGCGCTGAAACTGCTGAAAAAAGCAGGCCAGGGCGCACTGAGCGGCGTACTGAGTTAATCGGTAATGGTGCATGACCTTATGGTCATGCACCATTCTTCATAATAAAAATACTGAAATGTCGTTTGGCGTTAATTGTGTTGTCAAAATCAGGGGATATTACGTTCGGTCAATGTAAATTATAACGCATTAATAGGCTTTATTGTGGTTTGGCATGATTGAAGTGCATCGGTAACGGTGTACTGTGAGTACGATAGATAATGATACCCGTCATGCTTGAGATATGTGGTTCAGTACGCAAAGCATTCTGTCCCGCAACTCGAATTATTAGGGTATAGAAATAAAACCATGAAAAAGCGTATTGATGTTTATTACAGAGGGTAATGTATGTCTAATAATGGATTTCTGGTGAACACCGCAGTAATCAAAGACCTCAGGTTAAAAAAAAATTAAGTCAGGAGGAGTTATCAGAACTGAGCCTTGAATCGAAGTGTTATATCTCTATCTCTACAATAAAAAGAGCGGAGTTGGGTAAACCGATTTCCAGACAAACACTGTGTAAATTGGCAAGATTCTTTGACGTTGCCGAGGAAAACCTGGTATTGCAGTCACATGAACGGGTTTCTCGTGACGCGGATTATGAGGAATACCAATGTCTCGCTTTTATCTTTGCCGGTTTATATAAGATGTTAATAATCAATGAGGCGAGCAAGACCTGATTGTGGATATATACCCGTCATACTTCAAGTTGCAGATGTGTTGGCTGCGTTCGTTCACCCGAATCACTTACCTGAGTAAGCTCATCGGGATTTACTCTCTTGCCGCCTTCCTGCAACTCGAATTATTTTGGGTATAGAAATAATACTTTAATAGCCTGGGTTTTATCTCGAAAGCATTTTCATTGGTGTGTGATTATATAAAATCGCGAATTGTCTATGTTGGTAATGTAATAATATTGACGTTTTTCGATATACTAATTTTCGCAGGGGATGCATTTATTTTTTATCCCAATAAATACGGTGATGATAAGTAAAAATGAGTAAAGGGATTTACTTTATTTTACCAGGGGTTTATTCAACGCGTCTTCCAACAGCGTTTTTATTGTCGTAATAGCGGTTGAAATGAAATAACGATGTTATGCCTGCATCTATTTCCTGTACAGGCGCGTTGGCTTGTTCGCCTTAACTGGGAAACTATCCGATGGGCTGTGGCAAACAGCGTCATTTCTTATGAAGGAGCACATGATGCAATGTGCGCTGGCAGGAGTTAACGAAAGGATTTTCCCGTGAAAACAGAGAATATACTACCTGGTAAACTGAAAAATATTCCTGCCGAAAAAATACCCCTCACGGGTTATTCGGTTGGACGACATATTCCAGAATTCATCTTTTTACCCTCGGCGCTGCGTGAGCAGATCGATCGGTTAATGCTATCCGGCAGGCCGATTTTACTTTATGGCGAGCCTGGTGCTGATCTGTCCGATATCACGGGCTATATTCGCGCCAGACTCCAGGCCTCTCAGGAGCGTTATATCGAGCTGAGCGGCGAGGGTGACCCGATACAACGGCTGGCGGATATGCTTGGCGCCATTCCTGACGATCGTCGGCTGACGCTGTGTATCCCCGGTTTTGATACGCTGACTGAGCAGCAACAGCAGAAGCTGCTGGTGCAATTACAAAACGAGCATGTCGGGCGCAATGAGCTGCGTTTGGTGTTCGGGTTTCTCTCCCCCCAAGCTGAACGCGGGACATTGCCGACGCAACCCGGCGCGCAATGGGTATCGACGTTTGGATGCCAGTTGCTGTCGGTGCCGGCTCTGAAAGGCCGAATGCCGGATATTGCCGAACTGGTACATGCCGCCTGGCAGGCGTATCGCCAGTCGGTCCGGCAGACGTTGCATCCTGACGTGCTGTTCCATCTGCATCATTACGACTGGCCCGGCAATGTGCGGCAGTTATGGCACAGTGTCGCCCGGTTGTTGATGCTCAGCGATGACGAGGAAATTAGTCTGGCGCAGGCCGGCCGTATTCTGCCGCATATCGTGCCCCAGGAGGAAGCGACGCTGGCGCGTGAACATCGGCGGATTAACCGCTCACTGTGTGATGCGGTACTGGGTCGTGATCAGGACGCGTTACAACAGTTTCATCCGTCGGTCATCAAGGCGCTGTTGTATCTGGGCGAACATTTTCAGCGTGAAGTCACGCTGATTGAACTGGCGGAAAATTCTCACATTAGTCCGTCGCATCTCTCATATTTGCTCAAGCACAGCCTGGGGCTATCGTTTAAACAGATTTTGAATCAGGCCCGCATTTTCTATGCCTGCCAGCGGCTGGAATGCCACCCGATGAGCCGGATCACCAATCTCTATCTGGATTGTGGTTATGGCGATCTCAGCCATTTTGAAAAGATGTTTAAGCGCTATACCGGCGTTACGCCCATCGAGTTTCGAAAGCAATTCAACCCGGTGGTGCTGCGTAATGAAACCGGGTGATCGCCCGGTTTCCTCTCCCCGGGTGCCCGGTCGCACGATGACCGGGATTTCCCTCAATTTCTGCCCGCATTTTTTGCTTTCTCTCCATGTCATTGCCGGCGAAGCCGACATCGGCACATGCTTCATTTCGACATTGATTTCCCGCCCTTACTTGCAACTAGTCTGAAAAATTACTAAATTTAGCTAATTAGTAATTTTTAGGACCATCTACTGAAGGGAAATGCAATGATAAAATTCAAAGTAAGGATGTTGTCGGTAGCGCTCGGTTTGTTTACCAGCCCTGTTTTTGCTCATACCGTCTATGAAAACGGGCACATTTATACGGTTAATGAGCAACAGCCAACGGCGTCCGTCATGGTCGTGGGGCAAGGCAAGATTTTATATGTCGGTGGGAATGACGGTGCCCGGCAATTTAAAGCGAATGCTAGCGAAGTCGTTAATCTGGGTGGAAAAACGGTATTGCCCGGTTTTATTGAAAGCCATGCTCATCCCACAACGGTAGCGGTAATGCAGGCGGGTGATTTTGTGCATATTAACGGTGCGGCAAGTCTGCCGCAAATTATTACCCAATTAAAAGATTACTTAACCGCTCACCCGAAAGCCGATTATGTATTAGCACAAGGATTCAATGTGGTTTCGCTTGGCTTGCCGCAAGGCGTCCTGCCGACGGCGGCGGATTTAGATAACGTATCTAAAACTGTTCCGATTGTCGTTTATGACAGCGGTATGCACGCCGGTTGGGCAAATAGCGCAGCGTTGAAATTAGCCAAAGTCGATGCGAACACGCCTGATCCTATACCGGGAAAACACTATTTTGAGCGTGATAATCAAGGTAATCCAACCGGTTTCATGCATGAAAGTGCGATGCATAATGTGGTGAATGCACAGCAATTTAACTCGGTAGAAAACGTTGCCGGGCAACTTCAATCGATTTTAAATACCTACCACTCGCTTGGTTTTACCGCAATTACCGATGTCGGCGATACATTTAGCACTACACCCGCTGCAATTGCCCGTTTAAATGATCAGGGTAAATTGAAAATGTATTATCAGCGTGGTTATTTTTACGATGCGGCCAAGTCTACCGAACAAAATATCGCCAGCCTCAAAGCCTTGCATGAACAATACAGCAAAGGCGATTTATCGATGAATTTGTATAAACTATTTATGGACGGAACGATTGAAATGGATTCGGCGGCGATGTACAAGCCTTATCCTAATGGCAAGATCGTGGAGCCGTTTTTAAGCCGGAAAGACATTAACGATAATGTGGCGGCGGCGTTGAAAGCCGGTTTTTCTGTGCATGTCCATGCGATAGGTGACAAGGCGCAACAAGTCATTCTGGACGTATTTGACGCTAACAAAAGAATTAATCCGCACCTGGCGCGCGTGATTGCTCATAATCAAGTGTTCGAACCGCAGGGCGTACAAAAATTTGCGGCCATGAAAGACAATTTATTCCTGCAAACGACACCAAACTGGGCATTAATCAGCGAGTATGACGATACCAAGGTCAAAATCGGTAACGATGCCTACCGTCGCCAATTCCTGCTGGGACAGGCAGCACGCCGAGGCGTGGCTGTCACCTTCGGTTCAGATTATCCCGCCAATACCTTTGATGCGGTGAACCCGTTTAGCCAAATGTATCACGCTATTAAGCGCGGCAAACCCAATGCCGGCTATCTCACCCCAACCGAGGCGGCAATGAGTCTGAGCCAAAGTTTGCAGGCTTATACGATTAATGGTGCGAAGCAACTGGGTATCAACGAGATAACAGGCAGCCTTGAGAAGGGGAAAAACGCCGACTTTATTATTGTCGATACCGATATCGGCAAGGCAGGTTTGGAAGCATTGAAGAATACCAACGTGTTGGCGACTTATTTCAAAGGGGAAAAGGTGTATTAACGCACATGACCCGTCATACTTCACGCCTGCGTACCTGTAACCTGAAGTATGACGGGGAAAAATGCTGTGGTGATTGGTGTGCCATTTTCCTGTCGGTTTTGCGCGATTAGCCCATTTGTAGGATATTTTATATGCACCGATTAGACGAATTAGGTAGACAACTCAATCATCTCGACAACCTACTTCAGCAATGGATGAAGAAGCTGGATTTTAATTACAAAGCCTTTGCGGTGTTACATTCTTTGGTGACCTCACCGGACGGGCAATGCACGCAAAAGCAGATTTGCGAGCGATGGGGGTTGCCCAAACAGACCGTATTTAGCATCTGCAAGTTATTCAAGGAACAAGGCCTGATTGATATTAATGAGAGTCAGCATGACAAACGGGAAAGAATCCTGACGCTAACCGAGCAGGGGAAAAAACACAGCCAACCGATTTTGACTCAGTCGCAGATATTAAGTGAGCGTACCTTCCGTATTTTTGGCCAGGAACGAACTCAGCAACTCTTCAGTAATTTAGAAGAGTTTTGCCTGGTGTTTGAGCAAGAAATGGGCAACGTTCCGAAACTCAGCGAATAACGCCCGGCGGGAAGTGTGACTAGCCATGATGGTGACTCACCATGATTGTGACTCACCATATAGGTAACGCCGGCGCGCAAGAGATTACCGTCGTGGAACCTGTAAAACCGATGCCCTTTGTCGGCATGGTCGACGGTAATGTGGGTATCACCCGTTTGCCATCAGATAGGGGTACAATAGCCGATATCATCTTTGTTTTATGCCGCCGCCATCAGAAAAATTGTGGTTATCACAGGCATTTTTTTAATTAACTATCAATGTATTTACCTGATTATGCTGCTGATTATCGATAACTACGACTCCTTTACCTACAACCTGTATCAGTATTTTTGCGAACTCGGGGCGGAGGTGCAGGTCAAGCGTAACGATGTGCTGACGCTGGCGGACATTGAGCGGTTATCACCGCAGCAATTGGTGATTTCTCCGGGCCCCTGCACGCCGGATGACGCCGGCATTTCGCTGGCGGCGATTCGCCATTTTGCCGGTAAGCTGCCGATTTTGGGGGTATGTCTGGGGCATCAGGCGCTGGGGCAGGCGTTTGGCGCGCGGGTGGTGCGCGCCCGTCAGGTGATGCACGGTAAGACGTCGCCGGTACGGCATACCGATCGCGGCGTATTCGCCGGGCTGGCAAATCCGCTCACCGTTACCCGCTATCATTCGCTGATTCTGGAAAAAGATACCTTGCCCGACTGCCTTGAGGTGACGGCCTGGACCGAGAACGGCGGCGATATCGATGAGATCATGGGGGTGCGGCATCGTACGTTGCCGCTGGAAGGCGTTCAGTTTCATCCGGAAAGTATCCTTAGTCAGCAAGGGCACGCATTGCTGAAAAATTTCCTTGATTTATAGGTGGATAGCTAAGGTAAGTTCGCAGGCATCGGATTAATGATTGCCTATTTTTGATTTTTTATGCATATTTATTGACTATATTTTCATTCGTGACAACGGGATATGACAACGGGGCAGCAAATGGCGACAGAGAAAGCAGCAGTAACTCGGGATACTTACGATAAGGTAATTCTTCCAGTTTATGCACCCGCGCAGTTTGTGCCGGTAAAAGGCAAAGGGAGCCGTGTCTGGGATCAGCAGGGCAAAGAGTATATTGATTTTTCCGGCGGCATCGCGGTAACGGCGCTGGGCCATTGCCATCCGGCGCTGGTGGCGGCGTTGAAAGAGCAGGGTGAAACCCTGTGGCATACCAGCAACGTATTCACCAACGAACCGGCGCTGCGTCTCGCCACTAAACTGATCAACGCCACCTTTGCCGACCGCGTATTTTTCGCCAACTCCGGCGCGGAAGCCAACGAAGCCGCGTTTAAACTGGCGCGTCATTACGCCATTACCCGTCATAGCCCGTACAAAACCAAGATAATCTCGTTTTACCAGTCGTTCCACGGTCGTACGCTGTTTACCGTATCGGTCGGCGGTCAGCCGAAATACGCCGATGGTTTCGGCCCGAAACCGGCGGATATCGTGCATGTGCCGTTCAATGATCTGGCGGCGGTAAAAGCGGTGATGGACGACCACACCTGCGCGGTGGTGCTGGAGCCGATTCAGGGCGAAGGCGGCATTACGCCGGCAACGCCGGCCTTCCTCAACGGCGTGCGCGAGCTGTGCGACCAGTATCAGGCATTGCTGGTGTTTGATGAAGTGCAGTGCGGTATGGGCCGCAGCGGCAAGCTGTTCTCTTATATGCATTACGGCATCACGCCGGATATTCTGACCACCGCCAAAGCGCTGGGCGGCGGTTTCCCGATAAGCGCGATGCTGACCACGGAAGAGATAGCCTCGGTGATGGCGGTCGGTACGCATGGTACGACTTACGGCGGCAATCCGCTGGCTTGTGCGGTGGCGGAAGCGGCGCTGGATGTGATCAACACGCCGGAAGTATTGTCGGGCGTGGTCGATCGTCATGCGCGCTTCGTGTCTGCGCTGGAGCGGATCAACGCCCAGTATGACATTTTCGATGAAGTTCGCGGTATGGGGCTGCTGCTGGGGGCACAACTGAAACCTGCCTGGCATGGCCGCGCCCGTGATTTTCTGGCGGCCTCGGCGGATCTGGGGTTGATGATTTTGGTGGCGGGGCCGGATGTGATCCGTTTTGTGCCGTCGCTGGTGATTACCCCGGAAGAGATAGACCAGGGTATGGCGCTGTTCGAAAACGCGGTGGCGCAGGTGGTGAAAGGCGCGTAAGCGGCGTTTTTCCTCATTACGCCAGCACGTCCTGCGAAGAGTATGAAGCAAAAGAGGGTGGCCGACGGTCACCCTCTTTGTTTTATGCTGCCCCGCGCTGGTGGGGAACGGGTCACACCAACATGACCTTGACCCCTTTGTCACGCAGTTGGGCGATGACGTGTTGGTCGGCGTCTTTACCGGTGATGAGAATATTGATCCGGTCGGACGCGCAAAACAGCATACCGGCGCGTTGCCCTATCTTGCTGCTGTCTGCCAGCACCACCAACTGGCCGATGTGATTAAGCATTTTTTGCTCGGCCATGGCCGTCAGCATGTCCATTTTGTAGAGACCGTCCGCGGTGATTCCTTTACCGCTGGTGAACATCCAGTGCCCGGCGTAAAGGGAAGAGATTTCGTCCTGTGGCGCAAGGGTGATGGACTGGGATTTATTGTACTGGCCGCCGATAATCACCACGCCATCGTGATCGTGTTCAATCAGATAGTTCGCCAGCGGAAAATAGTTGGTGATGACTTGCACATCCTGCCCGCAAATTTCCTGGCCCAGCACGAAGGCGGTCGAGCCGCAATTGATAACTGCGCTTTCGCCCGGTTTGATCAGGGCGGCAGCCGCCTGAGCGATACGTACTTTTTCACTGTGATTGGAAAACTCACCGCGATTCACACTCTCATGGCTGTTGAGCGGCGACCAGTGGGCTTTGGTTTGCGTCAGTGCTTCCGCACCGTTGCGCACCTTACGCAGCTTACCGGAATCGTTGAGTTTATTGACATCACGGCGAGCGGTAGCCGGCGAAATATCAAAGGCCTGCATGATACCTGTGATCGACAGATGGCGTTTTTGATTGAGCAATTCCAGGATGGCGCTGTGGCGCTGAGCTTCTGTCATATCGTGCCTGATAGTGATTGAATCTGATTTTTTTATGATTATATCCTGCATACGCATGAATGACAGCCGTTCCTGAGATTCTTTTGACGACATCGAATTACGCCAACGCCAGACCGGCTTCACGACCTATTTCGGCCAGACGCGAACGTGCCAGTTTCAGGTTAGCGGCCCACTGCTCGTCTTTGGCCCACATCTCCAGTACCAGCGGGCCGTTGTAGCCCATTTCGGCCAGCGTCCGGAAGATAGCGGCAAAATCGACCTCGCCTTCGCCAATCACCAAATCACGGAATTGCCCCTGACTGTGCGTGGAGACCTTGCGGGTGTCTTTGAGGTGGATCTGCACGATGTGATCGCAACTCAGTTTCAGTTCGGTACAGATGTCGTAGTTCCAGCCGGTGATGTTGCCCACGTCCGGATAAGCCATAAAGTAAGGCGAAGGGATGGCTTTTTTCAGCACCTCAAATTTGCTCAGAGAATTGAGGTACGGCGTATCCATGATTTCAACCCCCAGCATGACGCCGGCGCGTTCGGCCATGCGGGTGGCGGTTTTCATTCCATCGATAAAATGCTGGTGAGTCTCGGCGGATGGCGACTCGTAGTAGACGTCATAGCCCGCCAGTTGGATGCAGCGAATACCCAGTTTGTAGGCGAGGTTGATCGCTTGTTCCATGATCTCATGGGCTTTTTTACGGATAGCCGGGTCGTGTGAGCCGAAGGGAAAACGGCGGTGGGCGCTCAGGCACATAGACTGGAGCGGGAAATTGTTTTGCTCGCACAGATGGCGGAGCTGGTAAGTTTCGCTATCACTCCACGCCAGCCGCTGCAACTTTTCGTCTGATTCATCGACTGAAATTTCAATGAAGTCAAAACCCAGTTCTTTGGCGACCAGAATCTTCTTTTCCCACGTCAGTGCGGCGGGTAACGCCTTTTCGTAGAGCCCGAGGCGAAAGGGCTTGTCAAAGTTATGCATGATGCTCGCTTCTTGCTGTTATGCCCGACTGTACGTGCCGCAAGGCCATGAATGTCCACATGGCCTGCGGCAGGGATGTGCTTTACAGGAAAGACTTGTAGGGCAACTCCGGTTCATCGACGAAGATGTCGTCAAAGCCGCGTGGGTGCTGGTAGTGCAGCGTGTTTTTATCGGTCGGGAAGGTGTATTTGCCGCCAACCTGCCAGAAGAACGGGCGGAAGTCGTAGCCGAGCCGGTCTTTCTTCATATTCCACAACACTTCGATTTCACGCGGGTCGCTCTGGAAGTTGGCCCAAATATCGTGATGGAACGGGATGACCACCTGGGCGTTGAGCGATTCGCCGGCGCGCAGAATGTCCGATGAGGTCATTTTGTCGGTCACGCCACGTGGGTTTTCGCCGTAGGAAAGCAGAGCGACGTCGATCTGATAGTCGTTGCCGTGTTTGGCGTAGTAGTTGGAGTAGTGGGAATCGCCGGAGTGATACAGGTTGCCGCCGGAGGTTTTGACCAGATAGTTGACGGCCCGATCGTCCATGCCATCGAGAATGCTCTTGTCTTTTGACGATACGCCGGCCGGCAGCGTCACCAACGCGGTGCGGTCAAACGCATCCAGAACCTGAATCACGATGTCGCCGACCGGAATCTCATCGCCGACTCGCGCCACGATGCAGCGTTCAGCCGGAACGCCCCAACGTTGCCAGAGTTCTACGCAGGCTTTGGGGCCGATGAACTTCACGTGGGAACCGCAGTTTTTCAATACGGCGGCCGCGACATTGACATCGATGTGATCGGCATGATCGTGAGTCGCCAGTACCGCGTCGATCTGTTTGATCCCGAATGGATCGAGTACGAACGGCGAAGTTCTCAGGTTGGGTTGCAGCTTGCGAACCCCGCCCATGCGCATCATCTGGTGCTGTTTGTTCATATAGGGATTGGCGTGCGTTTTCTTGCCGGTGCCGCACCAGAAATCGATGGAGATATGGGTATTGCCGGCTGATTTCAGCCAAATGCCGGTGCACCCCAACCACCACATGGCAAAGGTATCCTGCTTAACCTCTTCCTGCTCAATCTCTTCGTTTAACCACGTGCCCCATTCAGGGAAGGTGCTCAGTATCCAGGATTCACGGGTGATCTCATCAATCTTGCTCATCGGACGTACCTTTCTGGTTTGGATGCCGCACCGCGATAGCGAACCCGGCAGCGGGTCATCGGATAATGACATGGCGCACATGACTGCGCGTCTATGATTGGTTGTGATTTTTCGTGACTATATCAATGGCATTTTTGATTATCAATGATTGTCGTGATTATTTTGTGATATGGACGAAACTTTTCCCGGATGAAGCCAGAGGGTTTTTATTTATTATTTTGTTTTATTTGATTTTTTATTTATTGGATAAGCAGGAAAAAGCGTGCGATATCGCTGGATGACAGGAAAAATCATTCGCAAATGTGAGCTTTTTACAATCGGAATAGCGCAGTGAAGAGATTTTTATGCGCAAGACATTCATCACAAAAAATCATTTTTTGATGAAATATGATTGTTTTTGAGTTTATCAGGGCGGGGGCCAATGTTGTCCACCGCCCACGGAATGAAAGCAAGCCATATCTGGACGGGTGGGGACGTAGTCCACTACTCCAATAGCAATCCAATAGCCGTGTCATTGTCCTCATTTTGGACGGAGCAACGTTATGGAAACCCTCTACAGCATTTTTTACATTTTCTACAGCCAGGTGATGACTAAAGCCCCGTTATTGCTGGGGCTGGTAACGTGCATCGGTTATCTGCTGCTCCGGCGTGACGGTACGACGGTGATTAAAGGAACGGTCAAAACCATCGTCGGCTTTATGCTGGTGCAAGTCGGGTCGACCACGCTGGTATCCGGTTTCAAGCCGGTGATCGACAAAATCTCCGAGTATCACCACCTGACCGGTTCGGTTATCGACCCTTACACCACCATGATGGCGACCATGGAAACCATGGGGAGCCGTTACTCCTGGGTGGGGTATGCGGTGTTGCTGGCGCTCGGCCTGAATATCCTGCTGGTGGTATTCCGGCGCATCACCGGCATTCGCACCATCATGCTGACCGGCCACATCATGTTTCAGCAGGTGGGGCTGGTGGCCGTGTTCTACGTGGTGATGGGGGCTTCCATGTGGGAAACCATCCTCTATACCGCGGTGATCATGGCGCTCTATTGGGGGATCTCGTCCAACATCATGTTCAAGCCGACCCAGGCTGTGACCGGCGGGGCGGGGTTTTCTATCGGTCACCAGCAGCAGGTGGCTTCCTGGGTAGCCACCAAGCTGGCCCCCAAACTGGGAAACAAAGAAGACAGCGTTGATCAGCTCAAACTGCCGAAATGGCTGCACATTTTCCACGACAGCATTACCGCTACCGCCATTGTGATGACGGTTTTCTTCGGCATCATTCTGTTGTCGTTCGGTCTTGATAACCTGCAGAAAATGGCGGGTTCGACTCACTGGACCATTTATATTCTGGAAACCGGCCTTCGGTTTGCGGTGGCGATTCAGGTGATTGTGGCTGGGGTGCGTATGTTCGTGGCCGAGCTGTCCGAAGCGTTCAAGGGGATCTCCGAGCGCGTCATCCCCAATGCCGTATTGGCGATTGATTGCGCCGCTATTTATGCCTATTCCCCCAATGCGATGGTGTTCGGTTTCATTTGGGGCACGCTGGGCCAGTTCCTGGCGGTGATCGGCCTGCTGTTGTTTAACTCATCCATCATGATTATCCCCGGCTTTATTCCGATGTTCTTCTCTAACGCCACCATCGGGGTGTTTGCCAACCACTTCGGCGGCTGGCGGGCGGTAATGAAGATCTGTTTCGTTATGGGGATTATTGAAGTATTGGGTTCCGCCTGGGCGATTCAGTTGTTTGCCCATAACGGCACCAGTTTTAACGGCTGGATGGGTATGGCGGACTGGGCGCTGGTGTTCCCGGCCATTATGCAGGGGCTGTCGTTCTCATCCCTGTTCTTCTTTGTGTTGCTGGCCGGCGCCGGCGTTTATATGTACTTCGCATCACGCACCCTGCGTCAGGAAGAAGACAACGCACAACCTGCCGCCGCCGTTGCTGATGCCGAGCCGGTCGAATCACAACCGGCCATGCCGGCCGACGGACGCGCCGTGCGCATTCTGGCCGTGTGCGGCAACGGACAGGGCTCTTCCATGATGATGAAAATGAAGATCGGCAAGTTTCTCGAACAACGGGGAGTGCCGCACATCATGGACTCCTGCGCCGTGGCAGATTACAAATCCAAACTCCCGACCACCGACATCATCGTCTCGTCCAAACATCTGGCCGGAGAAATGCACCCCGGTGAAGGTAAATTCGTATTGGGAGTACAAAACATGCTTAATCCGCAGTCGTTTGGCGACGAGTTGCTGGGGCTTATCAAGAAAAATTTCGCCGGTTAACCAATGGCGCCGTCCCTGCGGAGCGGGGAACGGTCAAGGAGAGAAGGTATGAAATTCAAACAATCTTTAATCGACAATGATTCCGTGCTGCTGAACGCCACCGCCATGGACTGGCGCGAGGCCATCAAGCTTGGCACCGATATGCTGATTGCGTCCGGTGCCGTCGAGCCCCGCTATCACGAAGCGATTATCAGCAGTATCGAGAAAATGGGGCCTTATATCGTGATCGCTCCGCAATTCGCCATGCCCCATGCGCGGCCGGAAAACGGCGTCAACCGTACGGCGTTTGCGCTGGTGACGCTCACCGCGCCGGTTAAATTCGATGGTGAAGACGAGCCGGTGGATGTGCTGATTACTCTGGCGGGCAGTACCTCCGATGAGCATATGGAAGGGCTGATGGAAGTGACTCAGGTACTTGAAGACGAGCACAGCGACAGCGGAATCAACCTCGACAAGCTGCGGGCCTGCACCAGCCGGGAAGAGGTGTTCAGCGTCATCGATAAGGCGCTGGCCCAAACGGCATAAGCGGTAACAAGGCGCTCTGTAAGGAGCGCAGGAGAGAAAGAGATGTATCAGCAACTGAAAGCTATCGTACTGGACGCCAACCTGCTGCTGCCGCGTCACGGTTTAGTGACGCTGACCTGGGGCAATGTGTCGCAGATTGACCGCGATCAGGGGGTTATCGCCATCAAACCCTCGGGGGTTTCCTACGAGCAGATGACCATCGACGATATCGTGGTGGTAGATATGGATGGGCGAGTGGTGGAAGGGCGCCTTAATCCCTCCAGCGATACCGCTACCCATCTGGCGCTCTACAGCGCGTTCGGCAGTATCGGCGGTATTGTGCACACCCATTCGCGCCACGGCACCATCTGGGCACAGGCCGGTCGGGATATTCCGGCGCTCGGCACCACCCATGCCGATTATTTCTACGGTGATATTCCCTGTACCCGCCCGTTGAGCGAGGGCGAAATAGCCGATGATTATGAAAAGAATACCGGCCTGGTGATCGTGGAAGAATTTCAGCGCCGCGGTCTTGACCCGCTGGCGGTGCCGGGCGCGGTGATTACCGGCCATGCGCCGTTCTGCTGGGGGAAAAATGCGCTGGATGCGGTACATAATGCGCTGGTGCTTGAAGAAGTCGCCGCCATGGCGTTTTCGACCCGGCTGCTTAATGCGGACATTCATCTTGATCAGGCGCTTTCTGACAAACACTATTTCAGGAAACACGGTGCCAATGCCTATTACGGCCAGCGCTGAATAGCCCGCACACGTAACATGATGTCATTGCAATAACGGCTTGAAATAAACAGTGGCAATCGGCCACGGGCTGCGCTCGCCCTCAAGTCAGAGATCCCGATATTTTCACGATTGGAAAGGAAATCGCATTATGACCAAACCTATGCTGCAAATTGCCCTTGATTCGACGGATTTGAGTACCGCTGTAGAGATTGCCGAACGTGTCGGCGGCTTTGTCGATATTATCGAAGTCGGGACGATTCTGGCTTTTGCCGAAGGGATGGCGGCAGTGCGTACCCTGCGTGAGCGTCATCCGAACCACATTATCGTTTGCGACATGAAAACCACCGACGGCGGCGCAATTTTGGCGCGCATGGCGTTTTCCGCCGGTGCTAACTGGATTACGGTGTCCGCCGCCGCGCACGTGGCTACTATCGCGGCCTGTAAGAAAGTGGCTGATGAATTCGGCGGGGAGATCCAGATTGAGCTGTACGGCAACTGGAATCTGGATGACGCCAGACAGTGGGTCGCGATGGGGATTACCCAGGCTATCTACCACCGTTCCCGCGATGCGGAGCTGGCCGGCGTCAACTGGACTTCCGCCGATCTTGGTAGAATGCGTGCGCTGTCTGAGCTGGGGCTTGAGCTGTCGATTACCGGCGGCATCGTGCCGGAGGATATCCACCTGTTTGACGGCATCAGCGCCAAGGCGTTTATCGCCGGTCGCGCCCTCGCGTCTGAGAGCGGCAAAGCCACCGCAGAGGCGTTGCGTACCGAGATCAACAAGTACTGGTAAGACGCGAACGTGGATGCCAGACAGGTGAGTGAGGATGGCACAACGGTCTGAAACAAGAAGGGCGGCCCGATGGCCGCCCTGTAGGATGAGAGATGGGGATCAGCGCGTACCGTACACCACGATGGTTTTACCGTGGGCGGAGATCAGGTTCTGATCTTCCAGCATCTTCAGGATACGGCCGACGGTTTCGCGGGAACAACCGACGATCTGGCCGATTTCCTGACGAGTGATCTTGATTTGCATACCGTCCGGGTGCGTCATGGCATCCGGCTGTTTAGCTAGGTTCAGCAAGGTCTGCGCGATACGACCGGTTACATCGAGGAACGCCAGATTACCGACTTTCTGCGATGTAACTTGCAGGCGACGCGCCATCTGCGATGACAACCGCATCAGAATATCCGGGTTGACTTGAATCAGCTGGCGGAATTTCTTATAGGAAATCTCAGCAACTTCACAGGCGGTTTTCGCCCGCACCCACGCACTGCGTTCCTGCCCATCTTCAAATAAGCCAAGTTCGCCAATAAAATCGCCCTGATTCAGGTAAGACAGAATCATTTCCTTGCCTTCTTCATCCTTGATCAGCACGGCAACCGAGCCTTTCACGATGTAGTAAAGCGTCTCTGCTTTTTCACCCTGATGAATAAGGGTGCTCTTCGATGGGTACTTGTGAATGTGGCAATGAGAAAGGAACCATTCGAGAGTCGGGTCTGTTTGCGGTTTGCCGAGAACCATTCGCTGTTATCCTCTGTTTGTAATTCACTGCGCAAATCACAGGGCTCAGAGTTCCCTGTACGGCGTGATAACATAGTTATAATTCAATTCCGTCCTGGCGGAATGACGTCAGGGAATATACTGAGGCTGTCTATACACGTCATATTCAGATTGCGGATGCGTTGGTCTGAATCATTCAGCGTATATCGGATGACGCCAGTAAGCCGGTGGCGGGTCTGACAGAGACTCAACACACGCCGGTTACGCTTTCGTTTGTAACACAGGTTGAGTGTAGTGTCTCGTGTTGTCTCGCTTCAGCATGATTAAGCTCTGATTATCAGGCTTTTTTGTACATAAGCGGTGCAAAATTTCAAAAATAATTGATTGAGGGCAAATTTATGCAGGCTCGGGTGAAATGGGTTGAAGGGTTGACGTTTCTGGGTGAGTCCGCGTCCGGGCATCAACTGCTGATGGACGGCAACGCCGGCGACAAAGCGCCCAGCCCGATGGAAATGGTGCTGATGGCGGCAGGCGGATGCAGCGCCATCGATGTGGTGTCTATTTTGCAAAAAGGCCGTCACGACGTGGTGGATTGCGAGGTTCGCCTGACGTCGGAACGCCGTGAAGAGGCGCCGCGGCTGTTCACCGCCATTAACCTGCACTTTGTTGTGACCGGCAAAGGATTGAGCGATAAAGCCGTGGAGCGCGCGGTATCGCTGTCGGCGGAAAAGTACTGCTCGGTGGCGCTGATGCTGGAAAAAGCGGTTAACGTGACCCACAGCCATGAAGTGATCGCGCTGGACTAATGCGCCTGACTGCGGCGGTGTGCTCCTGTTGCCGCCGCACCCTGCAAAGCCGTATTAATCAATCTTATTGCCTTCGATCAACCGCTGCACCAGCGGCATCATGATTAACTCCATCGCCAGCCCCATTTTGCCGCCCGGCACCACCAGCGTATTGATGTGGGAAATGAATGAGCCTTGCAACATCGCCAGCAGGTAAGGGTAATCAATATGGTCCAGACCCTGAAAGTGGATCACCACGAAACTTTCGTCCATCGACGGAATGGCTTTGGCGGCGAACGGATTAGAGGTGTCTACCGTCGGCACGCGCTGGAAGTTGATGTGGGTACGGGAAAACTGCGGCGTGATGTGGGTGATGTAATCTTCCATTGAACGCACGACGGAATCCATCACCGCCTCGCGGGAGTGGCCGCGCTCGTTGATATCGCGCACCAGTTTTTGGATCCACTCCAGGTTGACGATCGGCACCACGCCGACCAGCAGGTCGACATGCCGGGCAACATCATGCTGGTCGGTGACCACGCCGCCGTGCAACCCTTCGTAGAACAGCAGGTCGGTCGGTTCCGGCATCGGTTCCCAGGGCGTGAAGGTGCCCGGCACCTGATTGTAGGGAATGGCCTCGTCGTAGGTGTGCAGGTATTTGCGGGTCTGGCCGGTGCCGCTGCGGCCGTATTCAATAAACGTGTGTTCCAGTTGGCTGAAATCGTTCGCTTCCGGCCCGAAATAACTGATGTGGCGCCCCAGATCCCGTGCCTTGCGGATAGCCATGTCCATTTCCGGCCGGGTATAGCGGTGATAGCTGTCGCCATCCACCAGTGCGGCGCGCAGATTCAGTTGCTGGAAAATTTTGCGAAACGCCAGACTGGTGGTGGTGGTTCCCGCGCCGCTGGAGCCGGTGACCGCGATAATCGGATGCTGGTGCGACATGGTGTGTAACCTCCGGTGAATGGGGTAATCTCCGGTAATCCGGTAATCCGGTAATCCGGTAAATAGGAGCAACCCCGGCCAGAGATATCTGTTAATTGTTAGCATGTTTATACCGAGGTGACACGCCAATTTACGTTTTTAACCGATTGATTCAGGGCTAATACCGCTCACCGCTGCCGAGCTGGCTGCGGGGCATGATATTGACGGTTTCATGCAGTTCCGACCATACCAGCACGACCTCGCCGTGTGCCAATTGTTGGCGTACGTCCGCGACTTTTTCGTCGAGCGTGCGCTCCTGCTCGCCGTAGTCGGTGCCTTCGCGCAGGACGAACGATTCAATCAGATTTTGCAGTGTTTCCGGCGCCAGTTCTTGCCAGGGAATGATCATGCGATCTGCTCCAGATAAGGGGTGAACCAGTTGGGGAGCCGCTGTTCCAGCCACAACTCAGGCTGGTGCCATGTGCCGCCGACAAAACCGACGTGACCGCCGTGCTCCGTCAACTGGTAGTCGATATTGGCCGGTAATTGCGACGGCTCCGGTATCACCGCCGGCGTCATAAACGGATCGTCTTTAGCATGGATAATCAGTAACGGCTGACGGATGCGCGGCAACAAGGGCAGGGCGCTGTTGCGCCGGTAATAATCGGTTGCGTCGGTAAAACCGTGCAGTCGTGCGGTGATCAATTCGTCAAATTGTCGTAAACGACGCACCTGACGCAACTGTCCGGCGGAAATGGGCAGGCAATCAGGGAACATCGCCAGCTTGTGCAAGGCGTTGCGACGCAGCGAATGCAGCAGGTAGCGCTGGTAGAAACGTGAAAAGCCGCGCTCCAGCCGATAACTACAGGGCTCCAGCATTAACGGGGCGGACACTACCGCCGCCGCATTCAGCAGGCTTTCCCTCGGCTGCGCCAGCAGACAAGCCAGCATGTTGCCGCCCAGCGAAAACCCCACCGCGACGGTGGGTGCGGCACCGAAGGTCCGGCGCAACCAATGCAGGAAGTAGCGTGCGTCTTCGGTTTCACCGGCGTGATACGCGCGCGGCAGGAGATTGGGTTGTCCGCTACAGCCGCGAAAATGCATCACCACCGCCAGCCAACCGCGTTGCCGGCAGGCGGCCATCAGGCCGTGGGCGTAAGGGCTGTGAAAGCTGCCTTCCAGCCCGTGGAACAATACCACGCGCGGCTTGTGCGCCGCCTGCGCCGGCGCTTCACTCCAGGCGAGATCGACAAAATCCCCGTCCGGCAGGGTTAGCCGTTGCCAGACGGGTTGCAGAGCCGGACGGCGGCGAAGCAGGCGCGGCAGCAGCGTCTGAACATGTGGGTTGTGCGCGCCCGACAAGGGCTGAAAACATGTATTACGATAAGAAGAATGATTCATAAAAAGAGCGCCATGATGAAAAGAGGCCGCGATGCCTGTTGCCGCATGGCGAAATACTTGTCTGCATCTTGTCTCGCTGCTAGGTTGAACGTCCCTTCAGTTAAAGGATCGCCGTTTCATGGAGCACGTCAGCCTGTTTCTTTCAATGCTCGGTTTCTTGTGGGTCGCCGCCATTACGCCGGGTCCCAATAATATGCTACTAACCGCCTCTGCCGCCAACTTTGGCGTATTACGCTCCATGTCGTTGATGTTGGGCATCATGATCGGGATGCAGATCATGCTGCTGCTGGTGGCGTTGGGGCTGGGCAGCCTGATCCTGCTTTATCCGTCGCTGCATCTGGCGTTGAAGGTGTTGGGCAGCGTGTATCTGCTGTGGCTGTCGTGGAAAATTGCTACGGCGGCTTATGAAAAACTCGACACGGATACCGCGCCGCCGAAGCCGATTCCGCTGTATCAGGGCGGTTTGCTGCAATTTCTCAATCCCAAAGCCTGGTTGATGTCGCTGGGCGCCGTCGCGGGGTTCAGCCTGTCTGGTGATGGTTATGTCGGGTCGGTGGTGGCCATCAGCGTTGCGATGGTGTGCGTTAATTTCGTGTCCGGGATTATCTGGCTGGGGTTCGGCGCGATGATCGGCCGTTTGTTGCAAAGCCCACGCGCCTGGAAGATATTCAACCTCGTCATGGGGTTACTGACGGCGACCTGCGTGCTGATGATCTGGCATTAATCATTATTCGGTATAACGTGAAACGAACGGCGGGCCGTTTTATTGCACCCGCCGTTTTATCATCACTGCGGGATTTACCCCTGGCTTTCCGCATCACGCAGCAACTGTTCCAATTGTTCCTGCGCATCCAGCCAGGCCATTTCGGCATTTTCCAGCGCCGTCTTGGTCGCGCTTTGTTTTTGCAGGCACTCGGTCAGTTCATTTTTACGGCTGGCGTCATAGAGCGCGCTGTCGGCAAGGCGTTCTTCTACTGTCGTCAGCGCGGCCTGCAGTTTCTCCATCTGTTGTTCCAGTTGGGTAATCTGTTTGCGCACCGGTTGGGTCAGCGCGCGTAGCTCGGCATCGCGCCGCTTTTGATCTTTTCTCGATTGCGCACTGTTGGCGGCGTTTTCTTTGGGGGCGGAATCCCCGGCATTATCCTGCTTCTGCGCATCCAGCAGCCATTGCTGATAATCCTCCAGATCGCCGTCGAACGGCTCGACCTTGCCGTCGTGCACCAGATAGAGATCGTCGGTGGTGGATCGGATCAGGTGACGATCGTGAGACACCACCACCAGCGCGCCTTCGAAGTCGATCAACGCTTCGGTCAGCGCCTGACGCATATCGAGATCCAAATGGTTGGTCGGTTCATCAAGCAGCAACAGGTTAGGGCGCTGCCAGACGATCAGCGCCAGCACCAGGCGCGCTTTCTCGCCGCCGGAAAAGCGCTCGGTGGATTCGGTCACCTTGTCGCCCCGGAAGCCGAAACCGCCGAGATAGTCGCGCAACTGTTGTTCGGTCTCCCGTTCCGCCAGCCGGGTTAGGTGCTGCAACGGCGATTCGTCGGGACGCAGAAACTCCAGTTGATGCTGGGCGAAGTAACCGAGGCGCACGCCTTTGGCCAGCCCGATGTCGCCGTTGAACGGCTGAAGTTCGCCCGCCAGCAGTTTGATGAGCGTCGATTTGCCGGCGCCATTGTGACCCAATAACCCGATGCGCGAACCAGGCACCAGATTCAGCTTGATGGAGTCCAGAATCAGGCGGTCGCCGTAGCCGGCGCTGACTTTTTCCATTCGCAACAGCGGATTCGGCAACGCTTCCGGTTCACGAAAACTAAAGCGAAACGGGTTATCGACATGCGCCGGAGCGATAAGCTCCATGCGTTCCAGCATCTTGATGCGGCTCTGCGCCTGTTTCGCTTTACTGGCTTTGGCGCGAAAACGGTCGATGTAGTGTTGCAGATGGGCGACCCGTTCCTGCTGATGCTGATACATGGCCTGTTGCTGGGCCAGACGGGTAGCGCGTTGCTGTTCAAACGAGGTGTAGTTGCCGGTGTATTCGAACAGCGTTTCCTGCTCAATATGCAGGATCCGGTTGGCGATGGGATCGAGGAAATCCCGATCATGGGAGATCAGTACCAGCGTGCCGGGATAATTCTTCAGCCATTTCTCCAGCCAGATCACCGCATCCAGATCCAGATGGTTGGTGGGTTCGTCGAGCAGCAACAAGTCGGAACGGCAAATCAGCGCCTGCGCCAGATTCAGGCGCATACGCCAGCCGCCGGAAAAATCGCTGACGGAACGTTGCAACTGTTCTTGCTGAAAGCCCAGTCCGTTGAGCAGGCTGGCGGCGCGGGACTGTATCGACCAGGCCTGAATCGCATCCAGTTTTCCGTGCAGTGTGGCGATGGCGTGGCCGTCGTTGCGGGCATTCGCCGCATCCAGATCCGCTTCCAACTGGCGGAATTCGCGGTCTCCGTCTATCACGTAATCAATAGCCGAACGCGCCAGCGCCGGGGTTTCCTGATTGACCCATGCCAGCGCCCAGTTTTGCGGGAAGGTGACGCTGCCGCCGTCGGCGCTGATTTCCCCTTTTAACAGTGACAACAGGGTTGATTTGCCACAGCCGTTTTTACCGACCAGACCGACTTTTTGACCGGGATTGACGGTAGCGGTGGCGTTGTCCAGCAGTACCCTTGTACCGCGTCGAATTTGCAAGGAGGAGAAAACAATCATAACGCGCCAAATGTTCAAATATGTTAAATTAACGATCGGGTATCAGGACTGCCGTGTCCTGTTTATTGCTGTACCGCATGGTAGCCGAAAATACCTGCAATGACGACGCCCTGGAGGGGAATGATGTCGCAGCCACCAAAGATTTTGCTGCTGTTTGCCCATCCGGAATCTCAGGATTCTGTCGCGAATAAGCTGTTATTACACTCCGCCCGGCAGCTTGGGCATGTCACTGTGCACGATCTTTACGCTCACTACCCTGATTTTTTTATCGATATTCATCATGAGCAGCAGTTGCTGCGCGAGCATCAGTTGATCGTGTTTCAGCATCCGCTTTATACCTACAGTTGCCCGGCATTACTGAAAGAGTGGCTGGACAGGGTGTTGACGCGTGGTTTTGCCAACGGGGTAGGCGGTAATGCGCTGGCCGGAAAGTACTGGCGTTCGGTGGTGACGACCGGCGAGCAACAAGACGTGTACCGTGCGTCAGGTGTGAATCGTTATACGATGGATGAAGTCTTAAGGCCCTTTGAAATGACCGCCGCCATGTGTCACATGCACTGGCTGTCGCCGCTGGTTATCTATTGGGCGCGGCGCTTGCCGCCTGATGTGCTACGCGAACAGGCTAAAGCCTATAGCAACTGGCTGACGTCGCCGTTTCCGCATGGGGAACCCTAAACATGGAAACCTCTTCTCTCTTGAACGCCGGGGTGCTGTTCCTGTTTGTTGCCGTGCTGATGGTGCCGATTGCGGCGCGGCTGGGGATTGGTGCGGTGCTGGGGTATTTGCTGGCGGGGATCGCCATCGGCCCGTGGGGGCTGGGATTTATCCGTGACGTGGAAGCCATCCTGCATTTTTCCGAATTGGGCGTGGTATTCCTGATGTTTATCATCGGTCTGGAGCTGGACCCGGCCAAATTGTGGCGATTACGGCGGTCTATTTTCGGCACCGGTGCGGCGCAGGTGTTGCTGAGTGCGGCGGCGCTGGGCGGGGTGTTATATCTAAGCCGGTTTTCCTGGCAGGCGGCGCTGATTGGCGGCATTGGGTTGGCGATGTCTTCCACCGCCATCGCGCTGCAACTGATGCGTGAAAAAGGCATGAACCGCAACGAGTCCGGCCAGCTTGGTTTTTCGGTGCTGCTGTTTCAGGACCTGGCGGTGATCCCGGCGTTGGCGCTGATTCCGGTGCTGGCCGGGGTTCAGGGTGAACTGGATGACTGGAATCAGGTGGGGCTGAAGGTCGTGGCGTTCGGCGGGATGCTGATTGGCGGGCGTTATCTGGTGCGTCCGTTGTTCCGTTTTATCGCTGCGTCGGGCGTGCGCGAAGTGTTCACCGCCGCCTCGCTATTGCTGGTGCTGGGGTCGGCGTTGTTCATGGATGCGCTGGGCCTGTCGATGGCGCTCGGCACGTTTATTGCGGGCGTACTGCTGGCGGAAAGTGAATACCGCCATGAGCTGGAAATCGCCATTGAACCGTTCAAGGGCCTGCTGCTGGGGCTGTTTTTCATCTCGGTCGGTATGTCGCTCAATCTCGGCGTGCTGTATGCCAACATTCTGATGGTGTTGGCGGGCGTGGCGATGCTGGTCGTCGTGAAAGGGATAATCCTGTATCTGCTGGCGTGGTTGTACGGGTTGCGCTCCTCTGAGCGTCTGCAATTTGCCGGGGTGCTTAGTCAGGGCGGCGAATTTGCCTTTGTGCTGTTTTCCTCCGCGGCGACGTACAAGGTCTTGAAAGGCTCGCAATTGCCGTTGTTGCTGGTGACGGTCACGCTGTCGATGATGGTCACGCCGTTACTGATGACGCTTATCGACAAACTGTTATCGCGTCGCTTCAACCATCCGGAGGAAGAGGATGAAACGCATTATGTCGAGAATGATCGCCCCCAGGTGATAGTGGTGGGATTCGGCCGGTTTGGGCAGGTTGTCGCCCGTTTGTTGATGGCGAATAAAATGCGTATCACGGTGTTGGACCGCGACATCAGCGCGGTGCGTTTGATGCGCACCTATGGCTATAAAGTGTATTACGGTGATGCGACCCAGCTCGAACTCCTGCGCGCCGCCGGCGCGGATCAGGCGCAGTCCATCGTGATTACCTGTGTGAGCCCAGAGCACTCGATGACGATTGTGCACTTGTGCCAACAGCATTTTCCTCATCTGGAGATTCTGGTGCGGGCCCGCGGCCGTGTGGAAGCCCATGAGTTGCTGAAGGCCGGCGTGACGCAATTCACGCGCGAAACATTCTCGAGTGCGCTGGAGTTGGGACGTAAAACCCTGGTTTCATTAGGGATGCATCCTCATCAGGCTTACCGGGCGCAACAGCATTTTCGGCGGCTCGACATGCGTATGCTGCGTGAGCTGATGCCTCAGCATCAAGGCGATGTGGCGCAGATTTCCCGCGTCAAGGAGGCTCGCCGCGAGCTTGAGGAGATCTTTGAGCGAGAAATGCAGCGCGAACGGCGTCGGCCGGATGACTGGGACCAACACGAAGAACACTAGGCGAATGTGCGGCGTACCGTGGTATGCCGCGAATGCAACAGGCTAACAGAGAATAACCATGCGTAAACGTTTTATTGCCGGAGCCGTGTGCCCGAAGTGCCATACGCAGGATACGCTGGCGGTGGGGCGCGAAGGCGACGATGACGTGGTGGTGTGTGTGCACTGCGGCTATCAGCAAAGTCAATCGGAAACGCCGCCTAAGGCCGCCACGCCGCCCGCCGGCGAGATAATCGGCCTGTTTCGGCCTGAATAGGGCGGCAGGGGCGTGGGCGATTGCGGCTGGCCGTGGGGATATTCGCGTTGTGATCTGCGGTGTTTATCCCAGACGGTTTTTTATCCCAGGCAATACTTTTATCCCAGGCAATACTATCCCAGGCAATACATGGGGACGTTTTTCCGCTACAATTTGCGCAAAATTGATTTCCAACGCTAGGAGATATCATGAAAGTAGCAAAAGACCTGGTGGTCAGCCTGGCCTATCAGGTACGTACGGAAGATGGTGTATTGGTTGATGAGTCTCCGGTGAGTGCGCCGTTGGACTATCTGCATGGTCATGGTTCGCTGATTTCCGGTCTGGAAAAAGCGCTGGAAGGCCGTGATGTGGGCGAGCGTTTTGACGTCAGCGTCGGCGCTAACGATGCCTACGGCGAATACGACGACAATCTGGTTCAGCGTGTGCCGAAAGACGTGTTCGTCGGTGTGGACGAGCTTCAGGTCGGAATGCGTTTCCTGGCTGATACCGATCAAGGTCCGGTACCGGTAGAAATCACCGAAGTACAGGATGACCACGTCGTGGTTGATGGTAACCACATGCTGGCGGGCCAGAACCTGAAATTCAACGTAGAAGTGGTCGCTATCCGTGAAGCAACGGAAGAAGAGTTGGCGCACGGTCATGTACACGGTGCGCATGATCATGACCACGATCATGACGGTTGCTGCGGCGGCCACGGCCATGATCACGACCATGAACACGGTAAAGGGGGTTGCGGCGGTAACGGTGGTTGTGGTTGCCACCACTGATTTGCCCTTCCCTGAAAAGGCCGCGTTTGCGGCCTTTTTTCTTGTCGGCCCATCACCACTGCCTTGGGCGGTGGTGATGGTTTAACGTCGGCTACTCCTTCCCTACCAGCATGGCGTCCTGCGGGGCGTTGTCGCGCTGGGTTCGGGTCATCAGGAAATAGCTGTAACCCGCCAGCATCAGCACAATAAACAAACCGCCGATCACCGGGTTGAACCACAGCATAGCGATCAGACACACCACCGACAGCACCAGCGCGACAGCCGGAATGAACGGATAACCCGGCGCGTGGAAAGTACGATGCAACTCAGGTTCGGTACGACGTAAACGAAACAGGCTCAGCATACTCATCAGGTACATCACGTTGGCGCCGAATACCGCCATGGTGATCATCGCGGCGGTCAGGCTCATCCCTTGCAGGTTGATCCAACTGTCGCTGAAGATGGTGGCGATGCCGATCACGCCGCCGGTCAAAATAGCGCGGTGCGGTGTCTGGAAACGCGACAATTTCGCCAGACCGGCAGGCAGGTAGCCGGCGCGAGCCAGCGCGAAGAACTGACGCGAATAGCCAAGGATGATGCCGTGGAAACTGGCGATGAGCCCGAACAGACCGATCCACACCAGCATGTGCATCCAGCCGGAGTTTTCGCCTACCACCGCTTTCATCGCCTGCGGCAGCGGGTCGTTGATGTTGGATAAGGTCCGCCAGTCGCCGACGCCGCCGGCCATGATCATCACCCCGAGCGCCAGCACTACCAGCGTGATAATACCGCTGATGTAAGCTTTGGGGATGGTGCGTTGTGGGTCTTTGGCTTCTTCGGCCGCCATGGCGGCGCCTTCTATTGCCAGAAAGAACCAGATGGCGAAAGGAATGGCCGCGAAGATACCCGAAATCGCCGGGCCGCCGAAATCATTGCTGCCGGCCCAGCCGTTGGCAACGAAATGGCTGATGCTGAAACCCGGCGCGACGACGCCCATGAACACCAGCAATTCGATGACCGCCAACACGGTAACAAACAGCTCAAACATCGCCGCCAGCTTGACGCCCAAAATGTTCAGGCTCATGAAGATCAGATAAGCGCCGGTAGCCGCGTAGCGCGGGTCCAACGACGGGTACTGCACGTTGAGATAAGCGCCGATAGCCATGGCGATCGACGGCGGAGCGAACACGAACTCAATCAAGGTCGCCATACCGGCAATCAGACCGCCGGTTTCGCCAAAGGCGCGACGGCTATACGCGAACGGGCCGCCGGCATGAGGAATGGCGGTGGTCAGCTCGGTAAAGCTAAAAATAAAGCAGGTATACATGGCGGCGATAATCAGCGTGGTAACGAGAAAGCCCAGCGTTCCCGCCACGCCCCAGCCGTAACTCCAGCCAAAGTACTCGCCGGAAATCACCAGGCCGACGGCAATTCCCCACAGATGAAGCGTACCCAGGGTGGGTTTTAACTGCGTGGGTTTTAACTGCATTGTCATGACGGTCTCCCCTACAAAATGTGGGATGAAAACGGCTGCTTTTCATCACCTCTATTTATGAAAATCATGTGGTTAGAATTGCCGGTACCGAAAGCAGCATTGTTATCCGAAACAGCATTGTTATCCGGAACAACATTGTTATCCGGAACAACATCGTCATCCGGCGGCCGGCAGGTCTGTAGGTTTCGATAATGCCGCCGACGGTTCACCGGCGACTTGACAGCCGCATGGAGATTTTTGCGCTCTGCGGTCAAACCGGGAGGATCCGGCTGGCGGGTGCCGCGTAAGGTCAATTTGCGGCATTGCGGCGTCAAGCATCGTAACGGGAGTGATCACATCCTGAAGGCTGAGCGGGTTCTTTTATCCAGATACCCCCGCTACCGAGATAACCCCAGGATGAGATAAGACCTATGGCAGAACAGGTTATGGCTGAACAGTACGATACCCTTGATAACACCACGCTGGACCATTTGGCCGCATTGGCGATGCAACGTTACCCGTCGGCGCAACAAGGTGAACTTACCCTACTGTGCCGATCGGAAAACGCCACCTATCGGCTGATTGCCGGCGGTAAACGTTATGCGATGCGTATTCACCGACCCGGTTACCATCAGCGTGAAGACATCGCCGGTGAGCTGGCCTGGCTGGACGCGCTGCGCGAAGAAGGGATTACCGTACCGCAGGCGCTCCATGGGCTGGATGGCGAAGCGGTGCAAACGGTGACGATGGCGGATGGCACTACGCGCAATGTGGTGCTGTTCCACTGGATTGAAGGGGAAATGCCGACCACCGCCGTCGATGCCGCCGCTTTTGAACAACTGGGTATGATCACCGCGCGTTTGCATCAGCACAGCCGCCGTTGGGAACGACCGGCCGGTTTTCGTCGGCTGGTCTGGGATCATGACACCATGGTCGGCCCGCAAGGACACTGGGGGCGCTGGCAAGATGCCCCCAATCTGAAAGCGCATGATCATGGCATTATCGAAGAAACGCTGGCGCAGGTGCGTCAGGCGCTGGCGCACTACGGTAAAGATCGCCAGCGTTATGGTTTGATTCATGCGGATTTGCGCCTGACCAACCTGCTGCTGCAAAACGGCGAAACCCGGGTGATTGATTTTGATGATTGTGGTTTTAGCTGGTATCTGCACGATCTGGCGGCGGCGATCAGCTTTGTGGAGCATCATCCCAGTGCGCCAGCATGGGTGGAGGGGTGGCTCAGCGGCTACCAGAAAGTTTGCCCGCTCGGCGAGGTGGACCGTGCGGTAATCCCATCGTTGCTGATTCAGCGTCGTATTCAGTTGATGGCGTGGGCGGGATCGCACAGCCAGACGGAACAGGCCATCAGTCTGGGTGTGGACTGGAGCGATCACACCGTGCGGTTGTGTCGTCGCTATCTGGAGAAAGAGACTTTGCCGGTGGGAGCCTGAGCGCCGCCGTGCGTTTACTGCACCACGACAGCGCACCATGGGATCGCCATGGTGCTGCTTTACCTTACGACAACCGTTAAATCAGTCACTTGCGAATGGTATGGAATTTGCAGGTTTACGGCATTGAGTAGGTTGTGTGAGGCAGAAATCATGGAAACCACGTCTTTTCGGTTGCCGCCGGTCGCCGAGTTATCCATCGGGCACCGGGGGGTTCTGGCTGCCGCCGCATCGGGGCTGACCGACTTCATCGGTGAAAAAGGCGGCGATGCGGATCGCATTCTTGGCATCAGCGGTATTGACCCGGAAATGCTGGCCTGCCCGACGCTCAGCGTCGGACTGGTGAATTATTGCCGGGTGCTGGAAGAGGCGGCCCGTTATTCTGACTGCGATAATTTCGGGTTGCACTATGGGCGACAATTCAAACCGCAGGCGTTGGGGTTGATAGGCTATGTTGGGTTATGCAGTGCCACTCTGGAGCAGGCATTGCATAACGTAGTCAATGCCTTTCCCTTTCACCAGCACGATACGCTGATTCGCCTGGTGGACAAAGGCGACTGCTGGCGTTTTGATTATCAGGTACGCCACGGCGCTATCCTGCATTGTCGCCAGGATGCGGAACTGACGTTGGGGATGATGTTAAACCTGATTCGCCATGCGGCAGGAAAGAACTGGGCGCCGCGGGAAGTTCATTTTGAACATCCGCGCCCCGAGCAGTGGCACGAGCACTGCAAAGCGTTTGATGCGCCGGTGTATTTTGACCAGCCGTTCAATTCGTTGCTGATCCCGAAACGGGACCTGATGCGCGCCATGCCGGATCATGACCCGTTGCTATTACTGGTGGTGCAGGATGCCCTGCGTCGGCTTAACAACGACGCCCCCCAGCAAAGCGTGGTGGATCTGGCGCGCGCCCGGTTGCGCCAGGTGTTGTCGCAAGGTGAACCGGCGCTGGAAGAAGTCGCGGAGAATATCGGTTTATCGAGCTGGTCGCTGCAACGTCGCCTGAAAGAAGAAGGCATGACTTTCACTCAGTTGGTGGAGAAAGTGCGTTGCGAGATGGCAACCCATTATTTGCGGCAACGCCAGTTGTCGATTTCCGAGATGGCATTCCTGCTGGGCTACTCTGAAGTCAGCGCGTTTTCCCGCGCCTTCCGCCGCTGGTTTGGCATCAGCCCGCGGCAGTGGCGCAAGGCATAGCGCGTTTGCGGGCCTGCATCAATAATGCGGCGGCGGTGTTTCTTCCGCCTGCGAGGCAATCATCGACGGCGATGTCGCCCGAAGTTTCTCGGTTAACAACCGTAACTGTTCGCGCAACCGGGTCATTTCCAGCTCGTGTTGCACGACGGTGTGGTTCAATTCCTCAATCGTTACCTCCTGAAAAGCCAGGCGACTTTCCAGCAACTCAAGCCGTTGTTCCAGTGGTGACTGTGACATCGTTTTTCCTCCCGTGCAGTGAGCGCAAAGTGTGTCAGAAAGTGTAAAGTTCTGGTAGTAAAACCGCACGCCGTCGGGCGTAAATCCTGGTATTCAGAATTTTTCGCTATCTGGTGCGGCACGTCGTTGTATTGTCTTTACGCGCAACGTTATAGTAGCTGGCGAAATGTTAATGTTGCCGGGGCATGGTGCTCCGAATGTTGGAGAGATGGATGAAATCACTGTTTAAAGTCACACTGCTGACGGCGGCCATGGGACTGGCGCTGAGTACGGGTGTTATGGCGGCGGATGCAGCCAAGACCACTGATGCGGCGGCGGCCCCTGCCGCGGCAGACGCAGCGAAAGCCGCGGCCGGTAAATTCAAGAGCGATGAAGAAGCGGCAGCGTACGCACTGGGCGCATCTCTGGGTCGCTATATGGACAACTCCCTGAAAGAGCAGGAAAAGCTGGGCATCAAGCTGGACAGACAGCAGTTGATCCTGGGTGTTCAGGATGCGTTCGCCGATAAGAGCAAATTGTCTGACGAAGAAATTGAAAAAACCCTGCAGTCGTTTGAAGGCCGTGTGAAAGAAGCGGCTCAGGCGAAAATGCAGCAGGACGCCAAAGATAACGCGGATAAAGGCACCCAATTCCGTGATGCTTTTGCCAAAGAAAAAGGTGTGAAGAAAACCGAATCCGGCCTGCTTTACCAGGTAGAAAAGGAAGGGACCGGCGCGACGCCTAAAGACAGCGATACCGTCGTTGTGAACTACAAAGGGGCGCTGGTTGACGGTTCCGAGTTTGACAATTCCTACAAACGCGGCGAGCCGCTGTCTTTCCGTCTGGATGGCGTGATCCCAGGCTGGACCGAAGGCCTCAAGCATGTGAAGAAAGGCGGTAAGATCAAGCTGGTAATCCCGCCGGCACAGGCTTACGGCGAAGCCGGCGTGCCGGGGATCCCGGCGAATTCTACGCTGGTGTTCGACGTTGAACTGCTGGACATCAAATCCGATGCCGACGCGAAAGGCGCTGCGCCGAAAGCGGAAAAGCCGGCTGACGACAAGGCGAAGAAAGCCGCTCAGTAATCGATGGTTGCCGCCGAGGGTGGCGCCAGCACCCGATTGCGATACCGCCGCTCATGCGAGTCGGCGGTATTTTTTTGTGGTAAAACAGCGTCAAAGATCGTGGTTGGGTTGGTCAGTGAAAGCGGTCATGCCGTGCGATTGTCAGCGAGGGCTTCGAGGTCACTCTCTTCGTCGTTGCACGTATCATCCGTACGTTGTCGGAACACCACGCGGGCCTGAGTACCGGTACGATCACGCCGGTTTTCTAGGAAGAATTCGCCGTGGTGTAACTGCACGATGCGGGTCACGATGCTCAGCCCAAGTCCGATGCCGCCATAGCGTGTGTCCAGGCGCACAAACGCTTTGGTCAATTCCCCCACCTGCGATTCGTTGATGCCTGCGCCCTCATCTGCAACGATCAATTCACAGCCGCCGTCAGGGAAGTCGGTGATTTTGATGCTAATCGTGCTGTGTTCCGGGCTGTATCGATAGGCATTCTCTACCAGATTGCGCACCAACAACTGTAGTAGTGTGGCGTTACCGGGGACGTTGCCGTCCTGAAAATCTGACTGCCAGTCGAGCCGTTGGTGACGAGTGGCCGCCATTTCCTCCAACTCTTCCCGCTTCGGCGTAATCACATCGTCGACCAACGACACCGACTCGTAGTGGCCGGCGGCAAGTTCGTTGCCGACACGGGCCAGCAACAGCAACTGTTCAATGGTTTTGGTCAGGTGGTCGACGCGCTTGATTAATGGCTGGCAGTCGATATGGTGCGTTTGTTCATGTAATTCCAGACTGAGCCGGATGCCTGCCAGCGGGGTACGCAACTCATGCGCGACATTCGAGGCGAACAGCCGATCGCGGCGCAGTGATTCGCTAAAACGTATGAATAATTGATTCATGCTGGCGATGACCGCCGCCACTTCGGTCACATCGCTGCGTTGCTGGAGCGGTTCAAGATTTTCCGCCGTGCGGTTGTGCAGTTCTTCCTGCAGCGTAATGAGTGGACGAGTGATACGGTTAACCGCATGAGTACACATCACCAGCGACGCGATAATCATCACCAGGCTGGGAAGACTTAATGAGGCGATGGCCTCGTTAATCTCGAAGTCAATATCGCCACCCAGAGATTTGGCGGTCAGGGTTTGTTCTACCAGCAGTTCGATCTGCTCTTTGCTCTCATGCCAAAGCCAGATTACGCTGATCAACTGGCAGGCTAAAAGGATGCAGCCTAACGTCAGGATAAGCCGGGTACGAATGCTTGCCGTGTGCTCGAATGGGGCGGAATGAGAGATTTGACTCATGGCTGCTCCTCCCTGGATTGTTCGTCTTTGGATTGGTCGTCCTTGGTCAGCAAGTAACCGAAACCGCGCAGCGTTTTAATGCGATTCTTGCCGATCTTTTGCCGCAGGTTGTGGATGTGTACTTCCAGCGAATTCGACGACGGGTCATCATCCCAGCTGTAAAGATCCTGATGCAATACTTCGCGGTGTACCTGCGAACCGGCCTTGAGGATAAGGCGCGATAAAATGGCGAACTCCTTCGGCGTCAGTACGATCGGTTTGTCGTCCAGCATGACCTGCTGATTGTTGAGATCGAGCGTAATGTTGTCCACCCGAATCCAGCTATCGCTGGATCCCTGATGTCGACGGATTAATGCACGCACGCGAGCCTGAAACTCGCTCAGCGCAAAGGGTTTGATCATGTAATCGTCTGCGCCGACGTCCAGCCCGGTTACGCGGTCGTCCACCGTATCCCGCGCGGTGAGGATCAACACCGGTTGCTGGTAATGGTTTCGGCGCCAACGGCCAAGCAAGGTGAGGCCGTCTTCGTCCGGTAAGCCTAAATCCAGTACGACCAGGCTGTAGTGGGCGCTGGCAATCAGGGCATCTGCTTCTTTGGCCGTGGACGCGCAATCGCAGACATAACCCTCGTTGCGCATCGCCTGCAATAATCCTTCCTGTAACAACGCATCATCTTCAACAATCAAGAGTTTCATGAAGTGCCCCGACACGGTTGAAGAATATCAAGCGGCGCCTGATATTCTTTTGTCGCAATGTTAAACATGCCCAGAACGGTATGGAAAAGATTGTCCTGAGAAAAACGCTGCTGGTCGGCTTGTTTGCGCATACAACTGTCATTGATGGCAAACTGTTGCTGGTAGCCGCCGGAAAACCACATCAGCATCGGGATATGAGTTTGTTGTGTGGGCGCGACGGCATACGGCATACTGTGCAGGTAAATCCCGTCTTCGCCCAGTGATTCGCCATGGTCGGAGAGGTAAACCAAAGCGGTGTTAAATTTATCCTGATGCTCTTTCAAGACATTAATCGCCTTATCAACAATATAGTCTACGTAGAGAATCGTATTATCGTAAGTATTGATTAATGATTCTTGCGAGCACGTCTGGATCTGATTGGTATCGCAGGTCGGGGTGAATTTTCTAAACGCCTCCGGGTAGCGCTGATAATAGGCTGGACCGTGGCTGCCCATGGTATGCAGTACGATGATGCCATCATTGTTCAACTGGTTGATATAGTTATCCACACCCTGGAACAGCGCCTCATCATGACACTCGCCGTCAATACACAGCCCGGGGAGATTCAGGGTCGTTACATCTTGAGTCGGTACGCGGTTACAGACGTCTTTGCAGCCGCCGTCGTTATCTTGCCAGCGAACGCTGACGCCGGCGCGTTGCAGTATATCCAGCAATCCTTCCTGATGAGCGGCCAACTGATCGTCATAGCCGGTGCGCGGCATACCGGAAAACATGCAGGGAACCGAAACGCCGGTAGCGGTGCCGCAAGACGACGTCTGTTTGAAATAGATAACGTTGTCGTTGGTCAGGCGCGGGTTATTGGGTTTGCTGTAGCCGCCGAGGGCAAAATTCTCGGCGCGCGAGGTTTCTCCCACCACCAGAATCACCAGATTCTTTTTGCCATCGCCGGTTGACGGTGAATTTTTATGCGCATCCAACCCGATTTGTACCAACGGCAAATTCGCCTGAGCGTGATGACGATAATACGAGATGCCGGCGAGAATAATATTGCTGGGCGTTAGCGACTTCACCAGTTCTTTGTTATTTCGCATCAGCGAGGCGTAATCTTTATAGAAAAACGTGGCGACCAGCAGAATAGCGACAATCGACATCATGATGCTGAATACGCGGGAGCCGACCGCTATCCAGCTTAGCGGCGTCGGCCGAATCTTAATCCACAACGCGCCAATCGCCGGAACGATACCCAGCAGCGTCAGCCATAACAGATATTGCGGCGTCACCAGCGCCATGGATTCCGCCATGTTGGTTTCGAACACGTTCTGCATCATGGTGCGGTCAATAATGATGCCGTAATTAATCATGAAATACTGTACTGCCGCGCCGCCGATGAGCAGCAGGGCGACCACTCCCTGACGCAACCAGCGGATAATCAGTAACGTGAACAGGATATTCAGTACGGCGAAAATAACGATAGGCATGGTGGCGAGAAATAACCCGTCCCGCCAGGATTCGACCGCGACCAGGTGTGAGACCTGGCGATAATAGGCGATATTCTGTATCAGAGTGATGAACGTAGCGAATACCAGATTATAAGTAAAGCAGCTCCAGGTAGGGCGGGAGATAAGGGGAATTTTGAACATTGCAGGCAAGCCATCCATGCGAGAAAGTATGATGTGTCGCACTCTAAACCCCATAAATTAACTCAACCTTAAGAAGGAAAACACCCCGCCGGTCTCGAAATACAAAGGACGACACAAGGGTTATTTGGTAAACTGACAATCTTGTCAATACGATGATAAATGACGTTGAGGGTGGTGCCTGCCATGTCTACTTCGCTTGTTAATGGCGAATCCAATGACCTTGATTTGCTGGACCAACGTCCGTTCATGCAGACGGATTATGAAATCCTGAAATCGTATGAAGCCGTGGTTGACGGCCTGGCGATGCTGATTGGCGATCATTGCGAGATAGTCTTGCACTCGCTGGACGACCTGAAATGTTCAGCGGTCCGCATCGCCAACGGCGAGCACACTGGACGCAAAATCGGCTCACCCATTACCGATCTGGCATTACGCATGTTGCATGATATGGCAGGCGAAGACAGCAGCGTTTCCCGAGCGTATTTCACCCGCGCCAAAAGCGGCGTATTGATGAAGTCGGTAACCATTGCCATTCGTAATCGCGAGCAGCGCGTTATCGGACTATTGTGCATCAATATGAATCTCGACGTCCCCTTCTCGCAGATCATGCAAACCTTCCTGCCGCCTGAAATCAAGGAAGTGGCGTCTTCCGTCAACTTTGCCTCGTCGGTGGATGAGCTGGTGGCGCAGACGCTGGAGTTCACTATTGAAGAAGTGAATGCCGATCGCAATGTCTCCAACAATGCCAAGAACCGCCAGATAGTGCTTAATCTTTATGAAAAAGGCATCTTTGATATCAAGGATGCCATCAATCAGGTGGCCGATCGGCTGAATATTTCCAAGCACACCGTCTATTTATATATCCGCCAGTTTAAAAGCGGCGATTTCAGCGGGCACGATCGTTAATGCTGAGTTATTGCCTGTTGGTGACCGGCCCTGCCTACGGAACACAGCAAGCCAGCAGCGCGTTTCAGTTTGCGCAGGCTTTAGTGGCGCAAGGGTATCGCCTGCAGAGCGTTTTCTTCTACCGTGAAGGGGTGCTGAACGCCAATCAGTTCACTGCGCCGGCCAACGACGAGTTTGATCTGGTGCGCGCCTGGCAGCAACTGGCGCAGACGCATCAGGTAGCACTGAACGTGTGTGTGGCGGCCGCGTTGCGTCGCGGCGTGACGGATGCGCAGCAAGCGGAGCAACTGCATCTACCGGGGGCGAATCTCCAGCCAGGGTTTACTTTGAGTGGATTAGGCGAGCTGTCGCAGTCGATACTGCGCTGTGATCGCGTCGTCCAGTTTTAGTCGCGGGAAACATAAGATGAAGCGCGTTGCTTTTGTATTTACCCAGGCGCCTCATGGCTCGGCCTCGGGCCGGGAAGGGCTGGATGCGCTGCTGGCCATGTCGGCGCTGACCGAGGATATCGGGGTCTTCTTTATCTCTGACGGCGTATTTCAGCTTCTCCCCAACCAACAGCCAGACTTGATTCTGATGCGCAACTATATTGCGACGTTCGGGGTGCTGCCGTTGTACGACATCGAGCGCTGTTATGTCTGCGAGGCGTCGCTGCGCCAGCGTGGATTGCCTGTGGAAACCCGCTGGGTACTGGATGTAGAGCCGCTGGCTGCCGATGCGCTGCGCGCAATGCTCAATACTTACGATACTGTGCTGACCTTTTGACCGGTGACCCTATGCTGCATACTCTGGCGCATTCGCCTTACCATACCGATCTGGATGCCTTGCTGCGTAATATCGGCGAGGGCGACGTTATTTTGTTATTACAGGATGGCGTGATTGCTGCGTTGAGCGGTGTCTCCGTCAACGAACGCATACTGACTTCCGGCGTACCGGTTTATGCCTTGCAAGAGGATGTTGCGGCACGCGGACTTTCTGGTCAAATTTCTACCACAGTTGTACTGATTGACTATACTCAATTCGTGCAATTAACTGCCCTGCATTCCCGGCAACTGGCCTGGTGATTTCGCCTTTTTGTATATTTCTTGACTCCTTACCCGGCCAGCCCTAAAATTCTGCGTCCTCATACTTTGCCTCTGTCAAAGTCATGGGGTGATTTATTACGTGTTTACGAAGCAAAAACCAGGAGCTTTTTGAATGGCAACAATTAACCAGCTGGTTCGCAAGCCGCGCTCCCTGAAGGTTGCTAAAAGCAACGTTCCGGCGCTGGAAGCCTGCCCGCAGAAACGTGGCGTATGTACCCGTGTATATACCACCACCCCGAAAAAACCGAACTCCGCACTGCGTAAAGTTTGCCGTGTTCGTTTAACCAACGGTTTTGAAGTTACCTCCTATATCGGCGGTGAAGGTCATAACCTGCAGGAACACTCCGTGATCCTGATCCGTGGCGGTCGTGTTAAAGACCTGCCAGGTGTGCGTTACCACACCGTCCGCGGCGCGCTGGACTGCTCTGGTGTTAAAGACCGTAAGCAATCCCGCTCCAAATACGGCGTGAAGAAGCCGAAGGCTTAATGGTTCTCCGTTAAGTAAGGCCAAACGTTTTAACTTTAATGTCAAACTAAACTCGTAGAGTTTTGGACAATCCTGAATTAACAACGGAGTATTTCCATGCCACGTCGTCGCGTCATTGGTCAGCGTAAAATTCTGCCGGATCCGAAGTTCGGATCAGAACTGCTGGCTAAATTTGTCAATATCCTGATGGTAGATGGTAAAAAATCTACTGCAGAAGCAATCGTCTATACCGCGCTGGAGACCCTGGCTCAGCGTTCTGGTAAAAGCGAGCTGGAAGCTTTCGAAGTCGCTCTGGACAACGTTCGTCCGACTGTCGAAGTTAAGTCCCGCCGTGTAGGTGGTTCAACTTATCAGGTTCCGGTTGAAGTCCGTCCGGTTCGTCGCAATGCTCTGGCTATGCGTTGGATCGTTGAAGCTGCTCGTAAACGCGGTGATAAATCCATGGCTTTGCGCCTGGCGAACGAACTTTCTGATGCAGCAGACAACAAAGGTACTGCTGTGAAGAAACGTGAAGACGTTCACCGTATGGCTGAAGCCAACAAGGCGTTCGCTCACTACCGCTGGTAATCCCTGCGTAGACGTTAATACCCTGGCGGGCGCTCAACAGTTGACCCGCCCGGGTTTACTACTTTGAACGCCCTAGGAATAGAGGAAACAAATGGCTCGTACAACACCCATTGCGCGCTATCGTAATATCGGTATCAGCGCACATATCGACGCCGGTAAAACCACCACTACTGAACGTATTCTGTTCTACACCGGTGTGAACCACAAAATCGGTGAAGTTCATGATGGCGCCGCTACTATGGACTGGATGGAGCAGGAGCAGGAGCGTGGTATTACTATTACCTCCGCTGCGACCACTGCCTTCTGGTCTGGTATGGCTAAGCAGTATGAACCGCATCGCATCAACATCATCGACACCCCGGGACACGTTGACTTCACCATCGAAGTAGAACGTTCCATGCGTGTTCTGGATGGCGCAGTTATGGTTTACTGTGCGGTAGGTGGTGTTCAGCCGCAGTCTGAAACCGTATGGCGTCAGGCGAACAAATATAAAGTTCCGCGTATTGCGTTCGTTAACAAAATGGACCGTATGGGCGCGAACTTCCTGAAAGTTGTTGATCAGATCAAAGTCCGTCTAGGTGCGATCCCGGTTCCGTTGCAGCTGGCTATTGGCGCAGAAGAAAACTTCACTGGTGTCGTTGACCTGGTGAAAATGAAAGCCATCAACTGGAACGAAGCTGATCAGGGTACTACCTTCGTTTACGAAGATATCCCAGCTGACATGCAGGATCTGGCCGCTGAATGGCACCAGAATCTGATCGAATCCGCAGCTGAAGCTTCTGAAGATCTGATGGAAAAATACCTGGGCGGCGAAGAGCTGACCGAGGAAGAGATCAAAAAAGCACTGCGCCAGCGCGTGCTGAACAACGAAATCATTCTGGTTACCTGTGGTTCTGCGTTCAAGAACAAAGGTGTTCAGGCAATGTTGGACGCCGTTATCGATTACCTGCCTGCGCCGACCGATGTTCCGGCAATCAAGGGTATGCTGGATGACGGTAAAGATACGCCTGCTGAGCGTCATGCCAGCGACGACGAGCCGTTCTCTGCTCTGGCGTTCAAAATCGCAACCGACCCGTTTGTGGGCAACCTGACGTTCTTCCGCGTGTACTCCGGCGTAGTTAACTCCGGCGACACCGTACTGAACTCAGTAAAATCTGAGCGCGAGCGTTTTGGCCGTATCGTTCAGATGCACGCTAACAAACGTGAAGAAATTAAAGAAGTTCGCGCCGGTGATATCGCGGCTGCGATCGGTCTGAAAGACGTGATCACCGGTGATACCCTGTGTAACCCGGATCATCCGATCATTCTGGAGCGTATGGAATTCCCGGAACCGGTTATCTCCATCGCTGTAGAACCGAAAACCAAAGCCGACCAGGAAAAAATGGGTCTGGCTCTGGGCCGTCTGGCTAAAGAAGACCCGTCTTTCCGCGTATGGACTGATGAAGAATCCAACCAGACCATCATTGCAGGTATGGGTGAACTGCACCTGGACATCATCGTTGACCGTATGAAGCGCGAATTCAACGTAGAAGCAAATGTGGGTAAACCGCAGGTTGCTTACCGTGAAGCGATTCGTTCTAAAGTTACCGACGTTGAAGGTAAACACGCCAAGCAGTCTGGTGGTCGTGGTCAGTACGGTCATGTTGTTATCGACATGTACCCGCTGGAGCCGGGCTCGAATCCGAAAGGTTACGAGTTCGTCAACGATATTAAAGGCGGCGTGATTCCTGGTGAATACATTCCGGCTGTTGACAAAGGCATCCAGGAACAGCTGAAAGCGGGTCCGTTGGCTGGCTTCCCGGTAGTGGATCTCGGCGTGCGTCTGCACTTCGGTTCTTACCATGACGTTGACTCCTCCGAGCTGGCGTTTAAACTGGCTGCTTCTATTGCCTTTAAAGCCGCGTTCGGTAAAGCGAATCCTGTTCTGCTTGAGCCGATCATGAAGGTTGAAGTAGAAACGCCGGAAGAGAACACGGGTGACGTCATCGGTGACTTGAGCCGTCGTCGTGGTATGCTGCGTGGTCAAGAATCCAACGTAACTGGCGTTGTGATTCACGCTGAAGTTCCGCTGTCTGAAATGTTCGGATATGCAACTCAGCTGCGCTCTCTGACCAAAGGTCGTGCTTCTTACTCCATGGAGTTCCTGAAGTACGATGATGCGCCGAACAACGTAGCCCAGGCCGTTATTGAAGCCCGTCGTAAGTAATAAACCTATAGTAAGTTACTTAGGTTTAACAAAACATTGATCCCGTGCTCTCTCCATCAGGGGAGAGCATTTGAGTAAGGAATATAGCCGTGTCTAAAGAAAAATTTGAACGTACAAAACCGCACGTTAACGTCGGTACTATCGGCCACGTTGACCATGGTAAAACAACGCTGACCGCTGCCATCACTACCGTTCTGGCAAAAACCTACGGTGGCCAGGCTCGTGCATTCGACCAGATCGACAACGCGCCGGAAGAAAAAGCACGTGGTATCACCATCAACACCTCTCACGTTGAATACGATACCCCGACCCGTCACTACGCGCATGTTGACTGCCCAGGGCACGCCGACTACGTGAAAAACATGATCACCGGTGCTGCCCAGATGGACGGCGCGATCCTGGTTGTTGCTGCGACTGACGGCCCGATGCCGCAGACCCGTGAGCACATCCTGCTGGGTCGTCAGGTAGGTGTTCCGTTCATCATCGTGTTCCTGAACAAATGCGACATGGTTGATGACGAAGAGCTGCTGGAACTGGTTGAGATGGAAGTGCGTGAGCTGCTGTCTCAGTACGACTTCCCGGGCGACGACACGCCGGTTATCCGCGGTTCCGCGCTGAAAGCGCTGGAAGGCGAAGCCGAGTGGGAAGCGAAAATCATCGAACTGGCCGAAGCACTGGACAGCTACATTCCGGAACCGGAGCGTGCGATTGACAAGCCGTTCCTGCTGCCGATCGAAGACGTATTCTCTATCTCTGGCCGTGGTACAGTTGTGACCGGTCGTGTAGAGCGCGGTATCGTGAAAGTGGGTGAAGAAGTGGAAATCGTGGGTAT